>JBATWJ010000447.1:0-4131 GCA_049672545.1 Burkholderiaceae bacterium | reverse complement strand
CGTCCACGCCGGCCGTCGCGCCGCCGTCAGCCAGGATCACGGTGCAGCCGGTGGGGCGGCGGGTATCGGTGTAGTGGCCGACGCGGATGCCGCGCACCGCGGTGATGCTGCCTGCAGAGGAAACACGGGCGTTGCCGCCGGTCGGCTGTTGCATGTCGAACTCCGTTGTGGGCGATTCAGGTGGCGCGGCCAAGGGCCGCGGTCTCGGGTCTGCGGCAGCGTCATGGGATGCCGGCCCGGTGTGAACGGCGCGGCGTCGATGCTGGCAGGCGGCGGCGCGGCCGGTGGAAATTTTACGTCAAAACCCCGTGTCCAAAGCCGCGCGCGCCTAGCAACTCATGCATATAAGGCATCGATTTCGGCGGCATAGGTCTGGTAGATGCTGGCGCGCCGCACCTTCATGGTGGCGGTCACTTCGCCGTCGTCGTGGTCGAGCTCCTTGGTCAGCAGGTGGAAGCGCCGGATATGCGATACCTGCGCCAGTTGGGCGTTGGCGCGCGCAATCTCGGCCTCGACCAGCTTGCGCACTTCCGGATGCTCGGCCAGCGAGCGGAAATGGGTGAAGGCGATGCGCCGCGCCTCGGCCCACTTGGCGACGATTTCATAATCGATCTGCAGCAGCGCCGCGACGTACTTGCGGCCTTCGCCGATGGCGATGCACTCCTTGATGTAGGGGCTGGCCTTGACCGCGTTCTCGATCTCGGACGGCGTCAGGTTCTTGCCGCCGGCGGTGATCATGATGTCCTTCAGGCGGTCGACGATGCGGATGAAACCATCCTCGATCGTCACCACGTCGCCGGTATGCAGCCAGCCGTCGCGGATGGTGCGCTCGGTTGCCTGTTGATCCTTGTAATAGCCGGCGAACACCATGCCGCCGCGCACCAGCAGTTCGCCGTCCTCGCCGACCCGGCATTCCGCGCCCAGCGTCGGTTCGCCGACGTTGCCGATGCGCACCCGGTCGAGCCGGTGGCCGGTGATCATGCCGGTCGATTCGGTCAGGCCGTACACCTCGATCAGCGGCAGGCCGAGCGTGCGGAAGTAGCGCACCGTTTCCGGCGGGATCGGCGCGGCCCCGGTCAGCGCCACGCGCGCGCGGCGCAGGCCGATGAAATTCTGCAGCGCACGGAAGATCAGCCAGTAGAAGGTCCAGTAGCGCAGGCGCTCGCCCAGGCTGCGCTGCTCGGCGCTCTTGTCCGCGAACGGACGGCAGGCCGCTATGCCGCGCTCAAACAGCCAGCGGCGCAGCCGGCCAGTTTCCTCGATCTTGATCATGATCGCCGCGTGCAGCTTTTCCCAGATGCGCGGCACACCGAGGAACATCGTCGGCGCCAGCTCACGCAGGTCTTCCTGGACGGTGCGGATCGACTCGCCGAAATTGACCTGCGAGCCGAGCTGCAGCGGCACGAAGGCGGTCAGCATCTGCTCCGCCACGTGGCACAGCGGCAGGTAGGACAGGTGCGTGGTGCCGGCATCCAGCCGCAGGCGCTCGATGATGCCGGGCGTCACGCCCTGGATGTTGGCATAACTGATCATCGCGCCCTTCGGCTTGCCGGTCGAACCCGAGGTATAGATCATCAGGGCGATATCGTCGGACGTTTGCGCAGCCAGGGTCTGCTCGATCAGATCGGGATGGCGCGCCTCATGCTGCGCGCCGAGCGTCTCGACCTCGGCGAAGGTCATGATCCGTTCGCGCTCTGCGGCGGAATAGCTGCGCAAGCCCTTGTTCTCGATCACGATGACTTTCAATAAGCGCGGCAACTGGTCCAGCACCGCCATCACCTTGTCGAGCTGCTCCTGGTCTTCGCAAATGATGACATCGACATCCGCATGCTCCAGCACGTAGGCGACCTCCGGGGTCGGGCTGGTCGGGTAGACGCCGACCGCAATCAGGCCGGCCAGGCTGGCCCCCATCTGGGCCAGCACCCATTCGATGCGGTTTTCGGAAATCACCGCGACATGCCCGTTCGGCGCGACGCCGAGCGCGCGCAGCCCGAGCCCGAAATGGCTGGCGCGGCGGTAATACCCGGACCAGGTGGTCGGCTGCCAGATGCCGAAATCCTTTTGCCGGATCGCCACCTTGTCCGGCTGCCGGCGCGCCTGTTCGCGTAGCAGCTGCGGCAAGGTCAGCGACGCCGGCGCCATGGTCGGCGCAGTCATGACAGCCACCTCTTGCGCCGCTTGTAATGCTTGACGTCGCGAAAGCTCCTGGCTTCGCCGGCGCCGCCCATGCCCAGATAGAACTCGCGCACGTCGGGGTCACTGGCCAGGCGCTCGGCACTGCCGTCGATGACGATCTTGCCGTTTTCCATGATGTAGCCGCTATGTGCCACGGCCAGCGCGACGGTGGCGTTCTGCTCCACCAGCAGCATGCTGGTGCCGCGCTCGGCGTTGATGCGGGCGATGATGCCGAAGATGTCCTCGGTGAGCTTGGGCGACAGGCCGAGCGACGGCTCGTCGAGCAGCATCAGCGCAGGCTGCGCGATCAGCGCGCGACCGATCGCTAGCATTTGCTGCTCGCCGCCGGACAAATAGCCGGCCAGGCCGCGGCGCCGCTCGTGCAGGCGCGGGAAGTAGCTGTACACCAGGTCGAAGTCGGGCCTGGCCGTACCGCGCCCGCTCAGCGCATAGGTCGAGGCGACCAGGTTTTCCTCCACGGTCAGGTCTTCAAACACGCGCCGCCCTTCCATCACGTGCGACAGGCCGCGCCGCACCAACTGCTGCGGCGCTGCGCGCGCGGTGTCCTGGCCGTCGAAGGCGATGCTGCCCGATTCGAGCGCGCCGTTTTCCAGCGCCAGCAAACCCGAGATGGCTTTCAGCGCGGTGCTTTTGCCCGCACCGTTGCTGCCGAGCAGCGCCACGATCTGGCCGCGCGGCACGGCCAGCGACAGGCCGCGCAGCGCCTGCACCGCCTTGTTGTAGACCACCTCGATATTGTTGACTTCGAGGACCAGATCCGCGGCGTGCCCGGTCATCGGCTTTACAGCTTGATCCAGTCGGAGGCCGCGACCATTTTTTGCGCCTTCATGTCGGCCTTGTACACGCGGCCCACTGGAATCGAGTTGCCGGCGATCGTGATCGGCACGCCGATCAACCCGCCGGTGTCGAAGTCGCGGATCGAGTTGAGCGCGGCCTTGAGGTTGTCGCCGGTGAGCGGCTTGTTGGCGTCCAGGCAGCGCTTGGCCGATTCCAGGAACAGCATCGCGGCCAGGAAGCCCTGGACGTAAGCGGTGCTCTGGTATTCCGGCCGCATCGCGCGGATCTTTTCCAGCATCGGGGCCTTCTCGGTGTCGTAGTAATAGCGGTACGGCATCACGCCCATGAAACCGTCGCCGTCCGGGCCCATCTTCATCACGGTGGAGCTGTCCATGGTCCAGAAGGTGCCCATCCACTTCGACTGCATGCCCTGCTGCTTGCCCTGGGTAATGAACTCGGGAATCGGCGCCAGGATGTAGCCGTGGAAAATCGTGTAGTCGGGCGCGGCGCGGCGCAGCTTGATGACCTCGGTCGACACGTCCACGCTGCCGGCCGGCGTCATGATCTTCACCGGTACCGACAGGCCCAGTTTCTTGGCCAGCGCCTCGCTGGAATCGATCGGGTCGCGGCCGAATTCCGAGTCGGAATAGACGAAGGCTACCTTGGCGCCCGGCTTTTCCTTGGCGATGTGCTTCAACAGGATGCCGAACATCTCGGTGTAGTCGGGGCCGACCAGGAACTGGTGCGGATACTTCTTCGGATCGTTCAGCTCGGTGGCGAACGAGGCGCCGGCCATCAGCATGCTGCCGTTGCGCTCCAGCTCCGGATTGATAGTCTTGGCGAAACCGGTCGAGTCGCCGTAGTAGAGGTTGACCTTGTTCTGGCTGGTGATCTTCTTGAATGCGGCCACCGACACGTCCACCTTGTAGGCGGTGTCCTCGGGCACGTACTTGACCTTGCGGCCCTTGATGCCGCCGGCGTCGTTGACGATCTTCACGTAGTCCTGGATGCCGGCGTTGATGCCGACGCCGGCAAAGGCGAACACCCCGGTCATCGGGATCGAGCCGCCAATGACGATCTCCTCGCTGCCCTGCGCCAGCACCGACAGCGGCTGGGCGAGGCTGGCGGCGCCTGCGGCGGCGGCGCCCAGCAGCAGGC
>JBATWJ010000446.1:0-1748 GCA_049672545.1 Burkholderiaceae bacterium | reverse complement strand
CGCCTGCGGCAGCACCTGCCACAGACGGTCGGCGGCGTTCGGCCCCTGCAGCGCGATCAGCGCCAGCGGCTCGGCGCCGCCACGGCGCACCGCGATTTGCAGATCGCTGCCGGTGGCGCGGTGGCGCTCCTCGATCCAGGCGATGTCCTGCTCGGCGGTGCCAGCGTTGACCACCAGCCGGAACCAGTCTTCGGCGAAGAAATAGACGATCAGGTCGTCGATGACGCCGCCTTCGGCGTTCAGCATGCACGAATACAGCGCGCGGCCGGGGGTCTGCAGCTTGTCGACGTCGTTGGCGAGCAGCCCGCGCAGGAAGGCGCGCGCATCGGCGCCGCGCAGATCGAGCACGCACATGTGGGAAACGTCGAACATGCCGCAATCCCGCCGCACCGCGTGGTGCTCGTCGATCTGCGAACCGTAATGCAGCGGCATGTCCCAGCCGCCGAAATCGACCATGCGGGCGCCGGCGGCGCGGTGGATGGCATTGAGGGGCGTTGCCTGGGTCATCAGAACCTCGCACGAATAGGGAAGACGGCGCAAATCGCCGATGGCCGCAGCCGCTGTCGCGATTTGGTTCGGTCCCCTCTGTCCTTGGTACCTGAGAGATTACGGGAAGGTCTCCCGTGCGCCCCTTCGGTGGGCGGCCCGCGGCCGCCGCTCTCCAGAGTGTGGAAGAGCCAGTCTTCCACCCTGTCCAGTCCTTTTGCCTGAGAGTTTTCGGGATGCCCCTTCGGCCGCAGCGCGGTGTCGGTACGACGGCTGCCTTCTCCTGAACAGGATTGGCGAATATATGCGCAGCGCCCCGCGCCTGTCAATTTTTTATATGCAGCACCTGTATCGCCGTCAGCGCTGCATCGACTCCCACACCTTCTGCAGCCGCTTGACCGACACCGGCATCGGCGTCCGCAGTTCCTGCGCGAACAGCGACACCCGCAACTCCTCCAGCAGCCAGCGGAACTCGGCCATCTTCGGATCGCCGCGCCGGTCCTTCTGCGCGCGCTGCCACGGCGCAGCGACCTGTTGCCATTCCGCCATCAGCCGGGCGTCGCGGCCCGGATCGGCGCGCAGCTTCTCTAGCCGCACGCCGATCGCCTTCAGGTAGCGCGGGAAATGCGCCAGCTGCGCGTAGTCGTTGTCGGCGACGAAGCGCTTGCCGACCAGCGCCTGCAGCTGCGCCTGCATGTCGGTCATGCTATGCGGATGCGCCTTGGCGCCCTGCAGCTTCTTCGGCAGCGCATGGTATTCGGCGAGGATCTGCGCCGCCAGCCGGGCGATCTCGTTGACCAGCAAGTTCAGCCGCGCCTTGCCTTCGTCGCGACGCTTGGCGAATTCGGCGGCGTTGACCGGCAGCGGTGCCTGCAGGCAGGCGCGCTCCAGCCCGGCCTCGATGATCTGCTGACGCAATTCCTCCTGCGAGCCGAGCGCGATGAATTGCATCCCCATCTGTTGCAGGCCGGGAATGTTCTTTTCCAGAAATTTCAACTGCTCCTTCAGCTGCAGCGCGAACAGCCGGCGCAGGCCAAGGCGATGCACGCGCGCCGCCTCGGCCGGATCGTCGAACACCTGCAGTTCGCAATGCGTGCCGCGGTCGACCAGCGCCGGAAAGCCGATCAGCGTCTGCTTGCCCTGCCGGATTTCCAGCAGTTCCGGCAATTCGCCGAACGACCAGGTGGTGATCTGGTCATGCTGCAACGAGGCGGTGCCGGCCGCGGCACCCGCCGTTGGTGTCGACGGCGCCGGCTTGGCGC
>JBATWJ010000445.1:0-7882 GCA_049672545.1 Burkholderiaceae bacterium | reverse complement strand
GCTCACGCGGCCAGAGTGCGTGGCGCGCTGTTGGTGGCGCCGCCGGACGTCGAGCGCGCCACCGCGCCGGCGCCGGTACGCGATTTCAATCCGATGCCGGCCGCCCTCCTGCCGTTTCCCAGCATCGTGGTCGCATCGTCCGACGATCCCTGGTGCCAACTGGAGCGCGCCCGCACCTGGGCCGGCCAATGGGGTGCGCAATGGCACGACATCGGCGCGTGCGGCCATATCAATGCCGACAGCGGCCTCGGCGACTGGCCCGAGGGGCGGCGCTGGCTGCGGCAGCTGGCCGCAACCAGTTAATGGCAATCGGGCTGCAAGCCGCACCAGCCCACGTTCGCGGGCCGCCAAACGTTTGACGCCCGCTGTGGAAAACCCTTATAATCCCGTGGCTTTGGGAAAGTGCCGGCGGCAGCGAGCGCCGGTTTGCACGCGACGCGGGTCGCACGGTTGGGACGGACATGCGACGGATCGTCGTCTTGCAATTTCTCGTCACGCTGGCGGTCGGCGCGGTTGCCGGCTGGCTCGCCGGATGGCCTGGATTCTGGTCGGCCGTACTCGGCGGACTGTGCTGCGTGGTGCCGAATGCGCTGTTCGCGCTGCGCCTGTTCGTCAACGCGCAAAAGCCCGGCGGCGCCAATCCGATGTCGTTTTTCATCGGCGAATTTATCAAGATTGCATTGACGGTGGCGCTATTGGGCGCGGCCGGCTGGCTGTACCGCGATTTGAACTGGCTGGCGCTGATCGCCAGCTTCATCGCGGCACTGAAAAGTTACATTATCTTATTATTCAGACACTGACATGGCAACCGATCTAGCTGTTGAGGGCGCGCACCAGGCGTCGGCCCATGCGCCGACCGCTTCCGAATACATCGTTCACCACCTGACGCATTTTTCGACCACGCATCAGTCCAAGATCGTCGATTTCTCGGTGATCAACATGGATACGCTGTTCTGGTCGATCGCGGTCGGCATCATCGGTTCGGCCGTGATGTGGATGGTGGCGCGGCGCGCCACTTCCGGCACCCCCGGTCGTTTCCAGGCCTTCGTCGAAATGATCGTCGAAATGGTCGAGGACCAGTCGAAGGCGATCGTCCATGGCGACCGCCGCTTCATCGCGCCGATGGCGCTGACCGTGTTCATCTGGGTGATCCTGATGAACTCGATGGACTTCCTGCCGGTGGACATGGTCTCTGGCCTGCTCGGCCTGCTAGGCCTGGAGCAAGCGGTCCCCTATCAGCGCATCGTCCCCACCGCCGACCTGAACGGCACGCTTGGCATGGCGCTCGGCGTATTCGCGCTGATGATCTACTACAACCTGAAGATCAAGGGTGCCGGCGGCTTCGTGCACGAACTGTTCTGCGCGCCGTTCGGCGCCCATCCGGCGCTGTGGATCCCGAACCTGGCGCTGAACATCATCGAATTCGTGGCCAAGACCGTGTCACTGGCGATGCGACTGTTCGGCAACATGTATGCGGGCGAGCTGATCTTCCTACTGATCGCGCTGCTCGGTTCGACCGCTACCTGGTGGGGCTTCGGCATGCATGTGTTCGCCGGCACGATCTGGGCCATCTTCCATATCCTGATTGTCATCCTGCAGGCCTTCATCTTCATGATGCTGGCGCTGGTGTATGTCGGTCAGGCACATGAAAGCCACTGACGCGGATTGGAAGCACAGGCAGGTTTCGCAGTATCTGGGGTTTGGGTTTTAACTTTTTTCGACTTTGACTATCTAAGGAGTTTTCATGACTAACGTCGCTCTCGTCGCACTGGCTTGTGGTTTGATCATCGGTTTGGGCGCCATCGGCGCTTGTATCGGCATCGGTATCATGGGCGGCAAGTTCATCGAAGCCTCGGCCCGCCAGCCGGAATTGATGAACACCCTGCAAACCAAGATGTTCCTGCTGGCCGGCCTGATCGACGCGGCCTTCCTGATCGGCGTCGGTATCGCGATGATGTTCGCGTTTGCCAACCCGTTCGCCGGCTGATCCGGGTCCGCAACCGCTGGTTCTCACGCCGCCGGCCTGATTCGCGGAATCGGGTCCGGCGCACGTCATTTTTCAGAAGGAAATCACCGTGAACTTAAATGCAACGATGTTTGCGCAGTTCGTGGTCTTCTTCATCCTCGCGTGGTTCACGATGAAGTTCATCTGGCCGCCGCTGATGAAGGCGCTGGATGAGCGCGCCCAGAAGATCACCGAGGGCCTGGCCGCCGCCGATCGCGGTAAGGCTGAAATGGCCGCTGCCGAAAAGCGCGTGCAGATGGAATTGTCGGCCGCCCGCGACGAAGGCCAGAAGCGCATCGGCGATGCCGAGCGGCGCGCATTGAGCATCGTCGAGGACGCCAAGAAAACCGCAGCCGAGGAAGCCGCGCGCATCATCGCCGCCGCCCGCGACGAAGCCGCGCAGCAGGTGACGCAGGCGCGCGAAGCGTTGCGCGCCGAAGTGGCCGGCCTGGCGGTCAAGGGCGCCGAGCAGATCCTGAAGCGCGAAGTGAATGCCGCGGCCCACGCGGACCTGCTGAACCAGCTGAAAACCGAGCTGTAACATGGCCGAACTCGCAACGATTGCCCGTCCCTACGCCGAAGCGCTGTTCCGTGTCGCCCAGTCCGGCAATCTGGCCGCCTGGTCGGACCTGGTATCCGAAATGGCGCAGATCGCCGCCCATCCCGATTTCCAGGCGCTCGCCGGCAATCCCAAGCTGTCGGATCAGCAAGTGGCCGACACCCTGCTCGGGCTGCTGAAAACGCCGGCCTCCGCCGAAGCGAAGAATTTCGTCGCAATGCTGGCCGAAAACGGACGCCTGGCGCTGTTGCCGGAAATCGGTGCGCAGTTCCACGAGCTGAAGAACGCCCAGGAGGGTGCGGCCGATGCCCGGATCGCCAGTGCCTTCGCGCTGACCGATGCCCAGGTGCAAGAGCTGGTGACGGCGCTGGAAAAGAAATTCGGACGCAAGCTCAATCCGTCGGTGACCGTCGACGACTCCCTGATCGGGGGTGTGCGCGTGGTGGTCGGCGATGAAGTGCTCGATACCTCGGTGCGCGCCAAGCTGCAGCAGATGCACGCGGCGCTGGCCGCGTGACGCGCACGGCGCGCAGAATAGAGAATACTTTTAGGAGTTAACATGCAACTCAACCCGTCTGAAATCAGCGAACTGATCAAGAGCCGGATTCAAGGGCTCGGTGATTCCGCCGAGATTCGCAATCAGGGCACCGTGATTTCCGTGTCCGACGGCATCTGCCGCATCCATGGGCTGTCCGACGTGATGCAGGGCGAGATGCTGGAATTCCCGGGCAACACCTTCGGCCTGGCGCTGAACCTCGAGCGCGACTCGGTCGGCGCCGTTATCCTCGGCGAATACGAGCACATTTCCGAAGGCGACACCGTCAAGACCACTGGCCGCATCCTGGAAGTGCCGATCGGCCCGGAACTGAAGGGCCGCGTGGTCAATGCGCTGGGCCAGCCGATCGACGGCAAGGGTCCGATCAACACCAAGCTGACCGCGCCGATCGAAAAGATCGCGCCGGGCGTGATTGCCCGTCAATCGGTGTCGCAACCGATGCAGACCGGCCAGAAGTCGATCGACTCGATGGTGCCGATCGGCCGCGGCCAGCGCGAACTGATCATCGGCGACCGTCAGACCGGCAAGACGGCGGTGGCGATCGACGCCATCATCAACCAGAAGGGTCAGAATATGACCTGCGTCTACGTCGCGATCGGCCAGAAGGCTTCGTCGGTCAAGAACGTGGTGCGCGCGCTGGAGCAGAACGGCGCGATGGATTACACCATCGTGGTCGCCGCCACCGCGTCCGAATCGGCCGCGATGCAATACGTGTCGGCCTATTCCGGCTGCGCGATGGGCGAATACTTCCGCGATCGCGGCGAAGACGCGCTGATCGTCTATGACGACCTGTCCAAGCAGGCGGTGGCCTACCGTCAGGTGTCGCTGCTGCTGCGCCGCCCGCCGGGCCGCGAAGCCTATCCGGGCGACGTGTTCTATCTGCACTCGCGCCTCTTGGAGCGCGCCGCGCGCGTGAATGCCGACTATGTCGAGAAATTCACCAACGGCGAAGTCAAGGGCAAGACCGGTTCGCTGACCGCGCTGCCGATCATCGAAACCCAGGCCGGCGACGTGTCGGCGTTCGTGCCGACCAACGTGATTTCGATCACCGACGGCCAGATCTTCCTGGAAACCTCGCTGTTCAACGCCGGTATCCGTCCCGCGATCAACGCCGGTATCTCGGTGTCGCGCGTCGGCGGCGCCGCGCAGACCAAGGTCATCAAGAACCTGTCCGGCGGTATCCGTACCGACCTCGCGCAGTACCGTGAACTGGCGGCGTTCGCGCAGTTCGCGTCGGACTTGGACGAAGCGACCCGCAAGCAGCTCGACCGCGGCGCCCGCGTCACCGAACTGCTGAAGCAGCCGCAATACTCGCCGCTGCCGATCTCGCTGATGGCGGTGTCGCTGTTCGCGGTCAACAAGGGCTATTTCGACGACATTGAAGTCAAGCAGGTGCTGGCGTTCGAAGCCGGTCTGCACAACTTCATGAAGACCAGCCACGCGGCGCTGCTGCAGAAGATCGAAGACACCAAGCAACTCGACAAGGACGGCGAAGCCGCCCTGGCCGCCGCGATCGCCGATTTCAAGAAATCGTTCTGATCACGGCGCTGAAGGAGTAAGAGCTCATGGCGGCAGGTAAAGAGATACGCGGCAAGATCAAGAGCGTAGAAAATACGAAGAAGATCACCAAGGCGATGGAAATGGTCGCCGCGTCCAAGATGCGCAAGGCGCAGGACCGGATGCACGCGGCCCGTCCGTACAGCGACAAGATCCGCAACATCGCCGCGCATCTGGCGCAGGCCAATCCGGAGTACACGCATCCGTTCCTGATCAAGCAGGAAAATGCCCGCACCGTGGGTTTCATCGTCGTCACCACCGACAAGGGTCTGTGCGGCGGCATGAACACCAACGTGCTGCGTTTGTTGACTAACAAGGTGCGCGAGCTGGAAGGGCAGGGCAACCGGATCGAGACGGTCGCGGTCGGCAACAAGGGTCTGGGTTTCCTGAACCGGATCGGCGCCAAAGTGGTGTCGCACGCGGTGCAGCTGGGCGACACGCCGCACCTGGACAAGCTGATCGGCCCCGTCAAGGTGCTGCTGGACGCCTACCAGGAAGGCCGGCTGGACGCGGTCTACCTGGTGTACACCAAGTTCATCAACACGATGAAGCAGGAGCCGCTGATGGAGCAGCTGCTGCCGCTGCCGGCGCACCGGATGCAGAGCGATCCCGATCATCATTCGTGGGATTACCTGTACGAGCCGGACGCGCAGACCGTGATCGACGAACTGCTGGTGCGCTATGTCGAGGCGCTGATCTACCAGGCGGTGGCGGAAAACATGGCGTCCGAACAGTCGGCGCGCATGGTGGCGATGAAGTCCGCGTCCGACAACGCCGGCAACGTGATCAACGAGCTGAAGCTGGTCTATAACAAGACCCGCCAGGCCGCGATCACCAAGGAACTGTCGGAAATCGTCGCGGGGGCGGCTGCCGTTTAATCGGCTTGAAGGACGGGGTTTGCGAGGCGCCGCAGCGCGCAGAATTACTCGAATCCCGACTCAGCAACCGAATTGCGGGACAGGGTGAAGCGCAGCGATACTCTGTCCCCCAACTAATGAGACAGAAACGAACGAACAAATTAGCGATGGCTCCCCCAAACGGCGGCTCGCTAACCAGAATTTAAATTAACTATTGAAGGAACG
This sequence comes from Burkholderiaceae bacterium, assembly GCA_049672545.1. Lineage (GTDB taxonomy): Bacteria > Pseudomonadota > Gammaproteobacteria > Burkholderiales > Burkholderiaceae_D > DATJCV01. Next base: position 2,123 of record JBATWJ010000445.1, on the reverse strand, counting down.
AAAATGGCTGATGGCAAAATCGTTCAGTGTATCGGCGCTGTGGTGGACGTGGAATTCCCCCGCAATGCGATGCCGAAGATTTACGATGCGCTGAAAATGGAAGGCTCCGAACTGACGCTGGAAGTGCAGCAGCAGCTCGGCGACGGTGTGGTCCGTACCATTGCGCTCGGCAGCTCGGACGGCCTGCGCCGCGGCATGACGATCCAGAATACCGGCAACCCGATCACGGTCCCGGTCGGCAAGGCCACGCTCGGCCGCATCATGGACGTGCTGGGTAACCCGATCGACGAATGCGGTCCGGTCAGCCATGCGCAAACCGCGTCGATCCACCGCAAGGCGCCGGCCTATGACGAACTGTCGCCGTCGCAGGACCTGCTGGAAACCGGCATCAAGGTGATCGACCTGGTGTGCCCGTTCGCCAAGGGCGGCAAGGTCGGCCTGTTCGGCGGCGCCGGCGTCGGCAAGACCGTCAACATGATGGAACTGATCAACAACATCGCCAAGGCGCACTCGGGCCTGTCGGTGTTCGCCGGCGTCGGTGAGCGTACCCGCGAAGGCAACGACTTCTACCACGAAATGGCCGAAGCCAAAGTGGTGGATCTGGAAAATCCGGAAAACTCGAAGGTCGCGATGGTCTACGGCCAGATGAACGAACCGCCGGGCAACCGTCTGCGCGTGGCGCTGACCGGCCTGACGATCGCCGAAGGCTTCCGCGACGAAGGCAAGGACGTGCTGTTCTTCGTCGATAACATCTACCGCTACACGCTGGCCGGTACCGAAGTGTCGGCACTGCTGGGCCGTATGCCCTCCGCGGTCGGCTACCAGCCGACGCTGGCCGAGGAAATGGGCCGTCTGCAGGAACGCATCACCTCGACCAAGACCGGTTCGATCACCTCGATCCAGGCCGTGTACGTGCCGGCCGACGACTTGACCGACCCGTCGCCGGCGACCACCTTCGCCCACCTGGACTCCACCGTGGTGCTGTCGCGCGATATCGCTGCGCTCGGTATCTATCCGGCGGTCGATCCGCTCGATTCCACCTCGCGCCAGCTGGACCCGAACGTGGTCGGCCAGGAACACTACGAGACCGCGCGCGCGGTGCAGGGCACGCTGCAGCGCTACAAGGAACTGCGCGACATCATCGCGATTCTGGGCATGGACGAACTGGCGCCGGAAGACAAGCTGGTGGTGGCGCGCGCACGCAAGATGCAGCGCTTCCTGTCGCAGCCGTTCCACGTCGCCGAAGTGTTCACCGGCTCGCCGGGCAAGTACGTGTCGCTGAAGGATACGATCAAGGGCTTCAAGATGATCGCTTCGGGCGAGCTCGACCACCTGCCGGAACAGGCGTTCTACATGGTCGGCACGATCGAGGAAGCAATCGAGAAGGCCAAGAAGATTCAATGACGGCGGCCACGCCGGTATCGCCGCGCACGCGGCCGGGCCGGCGCGAAACCATTACAGGCTGAAGGGCTGATTTATGGCAAACACACTCCACGTCGACGTGGTCTCCGCCGAAGCGGAAATTTTTTCCGGCGAAGCCGAGTTCGTCGTGCTGCCTGGCGAAGCTGGGGAACTCGGCATCTATCCGCGCCACACGCCGCTGATCACGCGCATCAAGCCAGGCGCGGTACGCATCAAGGTGCCGGGCCAGGCGGGCGAGGAATTCGTGTTCGTCGCCGGCGGCCTGCTCGAAGTGCAGCCGGATAACGTCACCGTGCTGGCCGACACCGCGATCCGCGGCACCGACCTGGACGAGGCGAAGGCGATCGAAGCCAAGAAGCAGGCGGAAGAAGCACTGGTCAACCGCAGTTCGAAAATCGACTATGCCACCGCGCAGGCGGAACTGGCGGTGGCGATGGCGCAGCTGGCGGCGATCCAGAAACTGCGTCAGAAGCGTTGAGCGCGACGACAGGCTCAGGCGCTACAATGAAAAGGCAGCTTCGGCTGCCTTTTTTGTTGGCCGGCGCAGCGCTTGCGCCGGCTGCGATGCGAACCCGAACGAGGAACCGATGCGGCGCTATCTGCCGGAATTGATCGCCCTGCCGCTGCTGCCGCTGCTGGTGGCGCAGGGCCGGCGCACGCGCCGGGTGACGCCGCGGTTGCCGGAAGCCGGCGGTCCCGAT
>JBATWJ010000444.1:0-1679 GCA_049672545.1 Burkholderiaceae bacterium | reverse complement strand
GCCGACCGGCTGGCACGCCGCACGCGCTGGGATGGCACGCCGCCGCCGAACTGCCTGACGGTGCGCGCCGACCTGGTCGATTACTGGCGCTTGCTGCTTGCGGCCGGCATCCGGCCGGCGCGCCACTATCTGCTGTATCCGAACCCGTGGCCAAAGATCGGCCACCTGGCGCGGCGCTGGCACGGCCATCCGGTTTTCCCGGCGCTGGTGGCACTCGGCGGCGCCTTCGAATGCCGCAGCAACTGGCGCATCTACGTCGACGAGTGCGCGGCCGCAATCACGCAGCTGACCGGCCTCGCGGTCACGGTCGAAGCCTGGCATCCGGACGCGCCGATCACGCCGTTCGAAGCCAAGTACCTGGCGTCCGGGCATGCGCTGTGGCGCTGCCGTGCGCAACTGCCCGGCATGCCGCAGCCAGCGCCGGCCATGTCAGACTGACCGCCCGCCTGCCTGCCAGCCAGCCAGCAAGATGCGCGCTAATGCGGCTTGGCGCGCCGTTCCGGCCCCTGGTAGTCGCCGGCCGGCGCTTCCAGCGCCAGCTTGTATACGATGTCGACCCAGGACCGTTTCATGTTCAGCGCTTCCTGCGGCGGCAACTCGAAATTCAGCCAGCCGAAGCCGCCGTGCCGCACGCGCAGCAACGCCGCCTTGGTCATGTGGTCGATGCGGATCGCGTAGGCCGGATTGAAGACCACGGTCTGCACCAGCGGCGGCTGCTCGGGCACCTGCTCCGCCATCTGCGCACGCACGCGCGCCAGGCGCTCGATCAGCTCGTCCATGCCGGACGCATCCAGCGCCGCCGATTCGCCGCCGATCGCCAGTTCGACCGTGCCGTCCGCATTCAGGCGCGGCGTCGGTATCCGGCTTCGATTCTTGTTCTCCATGTGTCGCTGCCCCGGACAAGGCGGCGCGCGCAGCCGGCCGCCCTGCACACCATCGTATCGATCGGATCGCGCGCCGCATCAGCGTCCGCGCGGTGGCGGGCGGCCGCGGCTGCTGCGCGGCCTAACGGGTCATTTTTTCCCAGCCGGTGCGCACCGCATCCTTGGTTTTTTCCCACGCGCTGCCGGCATGCGTCGATTCCCAGTCGGCGCGCACGTGCGGCTCGATCGCTTCCCAGCTCTGGCCGCGGTAGCGCTCGTCGGCGCCGAGCGTGCTGCCGTACTGGTAGGCCGGCGCGTAATCCTCGTAGCGACCGCCCTGCTGCGCATACGAACTTTGCCAATGGCTGCGGAAATCGGTGTCGTCGGGTACGCTGCCGGCGCGCGCCGTGCCGGCCGCCTGCGCGCCCAGTTGCTCGACATCGACGTCGGTGCGGCGCACCGTATCCTGCACCGTCTCCGTGCGGTCGCGCTGCTCCTTGCCGATCACCACTTCTTCCACCACGCGCGCGGTCTTGGCGATCACCGGCTCTTCCACCGTCTCGCGCACTTCCACGGTACGCTCCTGCAAGCCCTCCGCAGTCGCGCTGCCGGCAGCCTCATCGACCGGCCGCCGTTCGATGGTCACGCGCTCGTCATGCAGCTGCACCGATTCCTGTGCCGGTTTTTCGGTGACCCGCTGCACCACCCGCACGCCGCCGCGCTGCACCGTACGCTTGCCGACCTGCAATTGCTCTTCGACCACCGGGATGACCTGCTCGCTGTCGGACGCCGCGCGCGCCCCGGACTGCTCGCTAC
>JBATWJ010000443.1:0-3344 GCA_049672545.1 Burkholderiaceae bacterium | reverse complement strand
GTGCCCGCCAGGCATTCCAGCTGCGCGCGCTGGAGCCGCAGCAGCAGGCGGCGTTCGACCGGTTGCGCGCCGATTTTCCGGCGCAGGAAACGCGCGCCTGCGGCAGCGACTGACGCGCCGCCCGGCGCGGCCGGCTACAGGTTGGAGCCCATCAGGTTGCGCTGTTCCGACAGCTTGCCGCCGATGGCCTGGAACACCACCACCAGGCCATCCTTGACGTCGCCCTTCGGATCGAACTCGATCACGCCCTGCACCTTGCCGTTGAAAGAACCCTGCGCCAGCTTCGGCAGGTAGTCGCGCGGGTCGGTTGAGCCGGCTTCCTGCATCGCCTGCGCCAGCACGTGCACGCCGTCGTAGGCGAGCGGCGAATACGAGCCGGGCGCACCGAAGCGGGCCTGGTACATTTGCGTGAAGCCGATGCCGGTGCCGAGCCACGACGGCGGAATGCCGGCGATGGTGCAATAGAAATTGCTGTCGGCGGTGCCCTTGGCATTCTTGATGGTGGACGGATCGCACATCGCGTCCGGAGCGACGAACTGGGCGGTCGAGCCGGCCTGGCGCAGCGCCTTCAACAGCGGCAGGCCGGCGCCCTCGTCGCCGGCGAACAGTACGGTGTCGACTTTGGCGGCGACGACCGCCTGCGCCAGCGCCGGATAATCCGCCGCCTTCGGATCGATGCTGGCCTGCTGCGCCTTGATCTTCTTGTCGCCCAGGAGCTGGCTGACGATTTCCGCCAGGCCGACGCCAAAGGTGGTCTTGTCGTCGATCACATAGACCGACTTGGCGCGCAGCTTGTCGGCCACCAGGCGGCCAAGCGTGGCGCCTTGCTCGGTATCGTCGGCGACGATGCGAAACGCCGTCTTCAGGCCCATGCGCGTGTATTTCGGATTGGTCGACACCGCCAGTTGCGGGATGCCGGCCTTCGCGTAGACTGGCGCGGCGGCGATCGTCACGCCGGAATTGAAGTGGCCGAACACGCCGTTGACGCCAGCCTCGATCAGGCGGGTTGCGACCCGCTGACCTTCCTCCGGCGATGCCTTGTCGTCCTCGATCACCAGCTGGAAGCGGCCGCGCTTGCCGCCGATCCAGAAGTCGGTCGCGTTCAGCTCGTCGACCGCGATTTCGGCGCCATGCGCGATGTCCTTGCCGTATTGCGCCAACGGCCCGCTCATCGGCGCCGCGACGCCGATCTTCACCGTCACTTCGCGGCTGCAGCCGGCGGCCAGAACGAGCGCCACCGCCATGCAGATCAGGGTCAGCAGTTTGTTCATGTCTCCTCCCTTTATCGGAATTTATGCGCCGATCATACGTGCCAAAATGGAAAACTTGCTATCGTATTTGTTATAAATTTTGTCAATTCATTCGGTGCCACCGGCACCGGCCTCGGTGCTTGCGGCGGCTTCGCTGCATTGCGGCAAACATCGGAAAAGCGCCGGAAGCGGCTGGGCTTTCGCTGTAAAATCGCGGCATTTCAACCACCCCGCCGCAAGGACCAGACATGCCCGAACCCACCGACCAGAGCGCCGTTTCCCTGCAAGTCAAGGCGGAGATCCTGGCCGAGGCGCTGCCGTACATCCGCAAGTTCCACGGCAAGACGATCGTCATCAAATACGGCGGCAATGCGATGACCGAGGAGCGCCTGAAGCACGGCTTCGCGCGCGACGTGATCCTGCTGAAGCTGGTCGGCATGAACCCGGTGGTGGTGCACGGCGGCGGCCCGCAGATCGACAACGCCTTGAAGAAGGTCGGCAAGCAGGGCACCTTCGTGCAGGGCATGCGCATCACCGACGAAGAGACCATGGAAGTGGTCGAGTGGGTGCTCGGCGGCGAGGTGCAGCAGGACATCGTGATGCTGATCAACCACTACGGCGGCCAGGCGGTCGGCCTGACCGGCAAGGATGGCGGCCTGATCCGCGCGCGCAAGATGGCGATGCCGGACAAGGAGCATCCGGGCCAGTTCATCGACATCGGCTTCGTCGGCGAAATCGACGCCATCAATCCGGCGGTAGTGAAAGCCCTGCAGGACGACGCCTTCATCCCGATCATCTCGCCGATCGGCTTCGGCGAAGACGGCCAGGCCTACAACATCAACGCCGACCTGGTGGCCGGCAAGATCGCCGAAATCCTGCGCGCGGAAAAGCTGATCATGATGACCAATATCGCCGGCGTGCAGGACAAGGCCGGCAACTTGCTGACCGACCTGTCGGCGCGCGAGATCGACGAAATGTTCGCCGACGGCACCATCTCCGGCGGCATGCTGCCGAAGATTTCGTCGGCGCTGGACGCCGCCAAGTCGGGTGTCAACACGGTGCACATCATCGACGGCCGCATCGAGCATTCGCTGCTGTTGGAAGTGCTGACCGAGCAGGCCTTCGGCACGATGATCCGCTCCCATTGAGTGTCAGGTGGCGCCGCGCGCTGCCAAACCTGCTTCTCCTGCATAGCCCTTCCGATCTCGACTGCTGGCCGGCGCCATGCCGGCCGGTTCCTGCGGTTTTCCTTCCCGTCTTCGCCCGACTTTTGCATCGCCTTGCTGGACCGTGGCCGGCAAGGGCTTGAACTTGCCGCGGGCATCGCTACAATCCCGCTCGACGCGGCGGCGGCAATCGCCGCCGGCGCCGCCGCGCGCGCCAGCCCTGATCCCGGCGACAGCACTTTTTGATAGGCATGAACAGTCGGACCGCAAGATGAAAAAAACCGTTCTGATGATCTTCCTGTTGCTGGCATCCGCCGCCGCCGGTGCCCAGCCGCTGTGCGTGGTCTGGGCCGGAGAACCGGCCGACAAATGCGACAGGCAGCAGGCGCCGGCCGCGCCAGCCCGTAACCCGTCGCCGCCGGCGAATAATCCGCTCGGCGTCGAATGGGCCGGAAAATCTCCTGCCGCGCCTCCTGCTGTCGTCACCTCCCGCCCTGAAATGCCAGCCGCCGGCCGGCGCGATACCGCCGTACCGGTCCAGCCCAGGACAGGCGGCCTGGATGTGCAGTGGGCCGGAGGCGGAAGTGCGCCGTCGCCGCAGCCGAGCGTGGGTACCGGGCTTGGTGTCGAATGGGCGGGCAGTGGAGCGCCGCAAAACCCGAAGCCGGCTCCGAGCGGTCTGGAGGTGCAGTGGGCGGAAGGCGGTACACCGCCTCCACCACCAAATCCGGGGACCGGGCTCGGCGTGGAATGGGCAGGCGGCGGGGCGCCGTCGGAACCAAGGCCGGCGGCCAGCGGGCTGGGGGTGGAGTGGGCCGGCGGCAACCGCGTCAACAGCGGCGCGGTCAATGGCGGAAACGCGCTCGGGGTCGAGTGGGCCGGCAGCGGGAACAACGGCGCGGTGGCTGGCGATCGCCCCGGTCAAGGC
>JBATWJ010000442.1:0-6930 GCA_049672545.1 Burkholderiaceae bacterium | reverse complement strand
GGGTGCCGGCGTGCAGCCGGCGCCGCGGCGCAAACAGGGGTATCCGCCTTTTCCGCAGGGTTGACGGGCGGACTGCGACGGTGCAGATGGGAGTATTTGAGCCCTCTGCCAGCTCCGGACTGATTCTGGGGTATCAGTGCTTTTCGCAGCATCCACGCCCGACTTAGCGATACATGGCCGGGAGTATGTTCAATACCGCATCGGGAAAGGACGGCGGAACTCCGCCTCCTTTCCTCCTTTTCAAACCTCTTCAACGGCCGCCAGGCGGCACATCCCGTGGCACGTTCAGATAGCGTGCGCCGTCGCCGCGCCGCTCGGCGGCGGCCGCCATTTCCTGCCGCGCCACCGAGCGCAGGTGGACTTCATCCGGGCCGTCGGCGATGCGCAGCAGGCGCCCGCCGGTCCACAGGTCGGCCAGCGGCGTGTCGGCCGACAGCCCCATCGCGCCGAACACCTGCATCGCGCGGTCGCACACCGCCACCTGCAGCCGTGGCACCAGCGCCTTGATCATCGCGATTTCGCGCAGCGCGCCCTTGGCGCCATGACGGTCGATCAGCCACGCGGTCTTCAGCACCAAGAGCCGCGCCTGCTCGATCTCGATGCGCGAGTTCGCGATCCACTCGGCCACCGTGCCGTGCTGGTGCAGGTAGCGGCCGAACGCGCGCCGCTCGGCCGCACGCTCGCACATCAGTTCCAGCGCCAGCTCGGCCTGCCCGATCGAGCGCATGCAATGATGAATGCGGCCCGGCCCCAGCCGCGCCTGGGCGATCGCGAAGCCGGCGCCTTCTTCATGGATCAGGTTGGCGCGCGGCACCCGCACGTCGCGCAGCAGCAGCTCGCAATGGCCGTCCAGTCCGAGGTGATGCATGACCGGGATGTTGCGCACGACCGAAAGGCCGGGCGTATTCATCGGCACCAGCACCATGCTCTGGCGCCGGTGCGTTTCGCCGTCGGGGTCGGTGACGCCCATCACGATCGCGATCCGGCAGTTCGGATGGGCGGCGCCGGTGATGAACCATTTACGACCGTTGATCACGTAGTCGTCGCCGTCGCGCCGGATCACGGTCTGGATGTTGGTGGCGTCGGACGAGGCGACGTCCGGCTCGGTCATCGCGAAGCAGGAGCGGATCGTCCCTTCCAACAGCGGCCGCAGCCATGTTTTCCGCTGCTCGATCGATCCGAACAGGTGCAGCACTTCCATGTTGCCGGTGTCGGGCGCGTTGCAGTTGAAGATTTCCGGCGCCCACGGCACCCGGCCCATGATCTCGGCCAGCGGCGCGTATTCGAGGTTGCTCAATCGCTGCCCCGGCTCGTCGGCGGCCAGCGCCGGCAGGAACAGATTCCACAGCCCTTGCTCGCGCGCCAGCGCCTTCAGGTCGTCGATGAAGGCCGGATAGGTCCCCGCCTGCTCCGCTGCGCGCCAGGCCGGCAGGCGCGGGATCACGTGGTCGTCCATGAAATCCTGCAGCTGCCGGCGCAGCGCCTGCACCTTCGGGGAGTACTCGAAATTCATCATGCTGCGTTCTCCGTGCGGCTCTGGCCGCTGTTAGGCGGTGATCGGAATCCGGCCACGCGCGGCCGGGTTGGTGTGACGCAGCCATGGTACGAAGCGCGCTTAAAGATTCCCTTGATATGCATCATTTCGGTCGAGTAGCCCCTGTTTCTATACTCGACTCGAAATTTGAACCAAACCGCAAACCGAAAAGGGGCTGTGATCATGCATGCAACGCGCAAACTATGGACCTGGCTGGCAGTGATCTGCGCCATGTCTTTCGCCGTTCTTGGATGGGTGGGCAGCGAGATCTATCTCGCCGCGCCACCCATTCCGAAACAGGTGGCCGGTACCGATGGCAAGGTACTTTTCTCCGAAGGGCAGGTGCAGCGCGGCCAGTCCGCCTGGCTGACGGCCGGCGGCCAGCAGCTGGGCTCGGTCTGGGGCCACGGCAGCTACCTGGCGCCGGACTGGTCGGCCGACTGGCTGCACCGCGAAACGGTGGCGCTGCGCGATGTGCTGGCACGGCGTGATTTCGGCAAGCCATACGCCGATCTCGACACCGGCCCGCAGGCCCAGATCGACGTGCTGGCGAAGAAGGAAATGCGGCGCAACACCTATGGCGCCGAGACCGGCATCATCACCCTGTCGCCGGAACGCCTGGCGGCGGCGCAACAGGTGCGGCAGCATTATCTGGACCTGTTCGGCAACGCGCCGGAACTGAACAAGCTGCGCGAGCAGTACGCGATGCAGGCTGGCGCGCTCGGTGACGCCGATGACCTGCAGGCGCTGCCGGCATTCTTCTTCTGGTCGGCCTGGTCGGCCGCCGCCGACCGCCCGGGCAAGACCGATCTGTCCTACACCAGCAACTGGCCGCCGGAGCCGGCGGTCGGCAACACGCCGACCGCGGATGCCGGCATCTGGTCGATCGCCAGCATCATCCTGATGATCGGCGCCATCGTCGGCATGCTGTACTACCATTCGAAGCACAAGGAGGAAGCCGATCCGGCGCCGGCCAAGGCCGACCCGCTGATCGACCTGCAGCCGACGCCGTCGATGCGTGCCACCAAGAAGTATTTCTACGTCGTCATCGGGCTGATGCTGGCCCAGGTCGGCTTCGGCGTCATCACCGCCCACTACGCGGTGGAAGGCGAGAGCTTCTTCGGCATCCCGCTGGCGGAAATCCTGCCGTACACCGTCAGCCGCACCATCCACACCCAGTTCGCGGTGCTATGGATCGCCACCGCCTGGCTGGCGACCGGCCTGTACATCGCGCCGGCGATCTCCGGCCATGAGCCGAAGTTCCAGAAGCTCGGCGTGAACGTGCTGTTCTATGCGCTCTTGTTCATCGTGGTCGGCTCGACCGTCGGCGGCTGGCTCGGCACGCTGCAGAAGTCCGGCACCGACTTCAGCTTCTGGTTCGGCAACCAGGGCCTGGAATTCACCACCATGGGCCGCTTCTGGCAGCTGCTGCTGTTCGTCGGCCTCTTGTTCTGGGTCACGCTGCTCGGCCGCGGCCTGTGGCCGGCGCTGAAGAAGCCGTCCGAAAGCCGCGGGCTGATCGCGATGGTGTTCCTGTCGGCGCTGTGCATCGGCGGCTTCTATGCCACCTCGCTGACCTGGGGCAAGCACACCCACTACGCAATGATCGAGTACTGGCGCTGGTGGCTGGTCCACCTGTGGGTGGAAGGCTTCTTCGAAGTGTTCGCGACCGCCGTCATCGCCCTGCTGTTCACGCGTCTGGGCCTGATCCGCGCCGCCACCGCCAACAGCGCAATCGTGCTGGAAACCATCGTGTTCCTGTTCGGCGGCATCCTCGGCACGCTGCACCACCTGTACTTCACCGGCACGCCGACCTTCGTGATCGCGATCGGTGCGATGTTCTCGGCGCTGGAAGTGGTACCGCTGGCGATGATCGGCACCGAAGCCTACAAGAACTACCAGCGCTCGAAGGTGGCGCCGTGGGTGCAGACCTACAAGTGGCCGATCCTGTGCTTCATCGCCGTCGGTTTCTGGAACGTGATCGGCGCCGGCCTGCTGGGCTTCTCGATCAACACCCCGATCGCGCTGTACTACCTGCAGGGCCTGAACCTGACCGCGGCCCACGGCCACGCCGCCCTGTTCGGCGTCTACGGCATGCTCGGCATCGGCCTGCTGCTGTTCTGCCTGCGCGGCATGTCGCCGCGGGCGCAGTGGTCGGACAAGCTGCTGGCGTACATGTTCTGGGGTCTGAACATCGGGCTGGCGATGATGGTGTTCATCTCGCTGGTGCCGGCCGGCATCTACCAGGTCTGGGCCAGCATCACCGAGGGCATGTGGTTCGCGCGCTCGCCGGAAGTGGTGCACTCCGCCTTCATGGAAACCATGGTCTGGCTGCGGGTGCCGGGTGACATCGTGTTCGCGGTCGGCATGCTGTTCTTGGCGGTGTTCGCGCTGCGCCTGCTGGGCGGCGCCAAGTCCGCCCAGCCGCTGCCGGCCAAGGCCGGGGCGGCGACCAAGGCGCTCGGCGCGTAACGTCCGACGTTTCCCACCAGGGCCGGCACTGCCGGCCCTTTTTCCATCCTTCCCCCGTTCCACAAGGAGTTTCACCATGGCACACGACTGTTCGATCCCTGTCACGGACGCCGGCATCTACCCGTTCGACGCCCGCGGCGTCGCCAAGCGCTTCCGCCACGCCGCCATCTTCGGCGCGCTGGCGGCGCTACGGCCGGGCGAGACGATGCGCTTCTGCAACGACCACGACCCGCTGCCGCTGCTGGCGCAGATCGAGGGGCACTTCGGCGAGAACGTGCAGATCAGCTACGTCTCGCGCCTACCGGGCGAGATCGTGATCGATTTTTGCGTCATGTCGTAGCTGTTTTTTCGTGGCACGACGATCCGGCCGGCGCTGCCGGCCAGCGGCGGCGCCACGCGGCTTTGCGTATTGGGTTACATTGATTCACCCTGGCCCGGTAGCGCGGTGCCGCCCGGCAAACCGTAGGCAGCACTGTGCTGCCGCAGCCGGTCTGGTGCACCGGGCGACCGTCGCACAGCAGTTTCCATGTCACGGGCGCTGCCCCTCCTGCGAGCACAGCGCCGATCCTGCAGTACGCAGCCATTCACGGAGGGCCGATGTCTTCCATCCTCGCAACACGGCAACTTCCCGGCCTGATCGGTTGGCTCGCCCTCACCGCGGCGGCCGCCGCCATCGGTGCGCTGGCTTCGGTTGATGCAGCGGATTTTTACGGCAGTCTCGCCCAGCCCCGCTGGGCACCACCGTCATCGGTGTTCGGCCCGGTCTGGACCGTGCTCTACCTGTTGATGGCCATTTCCGCCTGGCTGGTGTGGTCGGCTGGCGGCTTTGACGCGCAGCGCCGGGCGCTGGCCCTGTTCCTGGCGCAGCTGGCGTTGAACGCGCTGTGGAGCTGGCTGTTCTTCGCCTGGCGGCAAGGCGCGTGGGCACTGGTGGACAGCCTGCTGTTGCTGCTGCTGGTGGCCGCCACCACCGCCGCATTCTGGCGCGTGCGCATGCTGGCCGGGGCGCTGCTGCTACCCTACCTGGCCTGGGTCGGTTTCGCGACCGCGCTGAATTTCACGGTATGGCGGATGAATCCGGCGGCACTCGGCTGACCACGGCGCTACCCCGGCACTTCCCAGTCGGCGATGCCGCCGGGGCGGACGATGAATAGCGGATGCGCTTCGACTTCGGCGTCCGCCGCCAGCGCCTGCAGGCAGTCGGGCGCACGCAGCGTCAGTTTGCGCTGCAGATGCTGCCGCTCGTAATCGAGCTGACCGGTAGTCACGATCAGAGGCGCCGACTGCCCTTCAGCCTGGTCGATGCGGCCGGCATCGAAACGATAGCCGCGCCGGACGGCTTCGCGCTGCACCTCGTGCAGGTAGCTGGCGATCGCCGCCTGCGGTGCCGGCACTGCGGCGAAGCGCCGCAACTGCGGGTGATGGCGGTAGCCGCGCGTTCGACCGGCCAGCACCGCTTGCGCCAGCAAGGCTTCGCGCCACAGCGCGACCAGTCCTTTCGGATCCAGATATCGGGGGTGCAGCGACCACAGACGCATCGGAAGTCCCTCAGCAAAATGACAGCCGCCATTGTATGGCTTCCGGTCCTGCGCGCCGATTGCCTACAATGGCGGCTCCACCACCCCGACCTGGCTGCCCGCATGGACTATCTCGCCGTCAAACATTTGCACATGAGCTGCGTCGCATTGAGCGGCACCCTGTTCCTCTTGCGCGGCGGCTGGATGCTGGCCGACAGCTCCATGCTGGCGCGGCGCTGGGTGCGCATGCTGCCGCACGTGGTCGACACGCTGCTGCTGACCAGCGCGATCGTGCTGGCGTGGTGGAGCGGGCAATATCCGCTGGCGCAGAACTGGCTGACCGCGAAGGTGCTCGGGCTGATCGTGTACATCGCGCTCGGCACCGTGGCGCTGAAGCGCGGCCGGACCAAGGCGGTACGGACCGCCGCGTTCGTCGGTGCGCTGCTGTGCTTCGCCTACATCGTCGGCGTGGCGGTGACGCGCAGCGCAACGCTCGGCTGACGCTTCGCAGAGGTACGCCAAAGCGCGACTGACAAGCCGGCCTCAAAGGATACTCCCCGAGCAGCACCATTGTGCCGGGCAATTTCCCTTGTAAATTTACCTATACTCCTGCTTTTTCCGCTTCCGGCGCGGCCAGCAGCGGATGCAGTTCAGTCTCCACCAGTGTGCGCGCCTGCGCCACCACCTGGCGCGCCTGCTGCGCATCGAAATCGGCGTGGAAGCGCTTGCGCACGCCATGCTGGCCAAGCTGCAGATGGACCTCCGGCGTCACGCCGTGCCGCGCCAGCGTCTTCTTCGCGCATTCCAGCGCACAGCCGTCGATCACCAGCATCGGCCGCCCGGACAGTGCCACCTTCAGCAGCGCCGGCACGTCGCCGCCGACGCCGGCGATGCACGACATTTCGGCCACGCCGCTGCGGTCCAGCTGCACCGCGACGTGGTTGGCCAGTTGCGCCGCGCTGGAACAGCCCGAGCAGGAATATACGAGGGGAAGATGCTTGTCGCCGCCTGCCATGGCCGCCTCCGCATTCGTTGACAGATTCAGGATTGCGCGTCGGCGCGTGCACCGCGCAGCCGCGCCAGCAGCCGGCCGGGAACGCCGCCGGCGCGCTCGAACACCGACAGGTCCATCGCGTCCAGCGTGTTCTTGACCAGGAGGCCCAGTTCGGTGTCGCCTTCCATCAGCAGCCGGCGGCCGAAGAACAGCGTGTCCGGATCTTCGCGCCGCTGCGCCAGCAGCAGGAAATCGTGGGCGCTGGCGCCGATCGACAGATCGGCCGCGCCGTCGTTGCGGATCGCATGGAAGGCTTGGCCGCGCCAGCCGAAGTCGAACGCCAGCCCGGCGTCCAAAACGCGCAGCCGCAGCGTCTTGCCGCCGAGCGCATCGAGCGCGCCGGCGCGCAGGTG
>JBATWJ010000441.1:0-7175 GCA_049672545.1 Burkholderiaceae bacterium | reverse complement strand
GGTACTGGACGCCGCGCGCTGCCTGGAGATCGAGCCGGCGCTGGCGGCCGGCAGCCGGCGCTGGGCCGGCGGCGTCTACACGGAAAGCGAGGAGGTGGGTGACTGCGCACAGTTCTGCCGCGGCCTGCTGGAGTTGATGCGCGCGCATCCGCAATTCCGCTTCGCGGCGTCCAGCCCAGTCGGCGCGCTGAATGCAGCCGGCAGCCGTCTGAAATCGGTGCGCGCCGGCGGCGCCGAACTGCAGGCGGATGCCTTCGTGCTGGCGCTCGGTGCCGACAGTCCGGCGTTCGCGCGCCGCGCCGGCTTCACGCTGCCGATCTATCCGCTGAAGGGCTACAGCATCACGGTGCCGCTGAAGGACTCGACGCCGCAGTCGGCGCCGCAGGTATCGATCACCGACATTTCGCGCAAGATCGTCTATGCGCGGCTTGACGACCGGCTGCGGGTAGCCGGCCGGGTCGAGCTGGTCGGCCGCAGTACCGCGATTCCGCCGCGCGCGGTGGCGGAGCTGGCACAGGGCGTGCGCGAACTGTTCCCGGCGCACGCCACGTGGTCCGACAGCGCGGCTCTGGCGCCATGGGCCGGCTTCCGGCCGGCGACGCCGACCGGGGTACCGCTCATCGGCGCCTCGCCGCTGAAGAACCTGTATTTAAACGTCGGCCACGGCGCGCTCGGCTGGACCCTGGCCTGCGGCAGCGCCGAACTGCTAGCGGACCGCATCGCCAACCGTACCCCGGCGATCGACGCCGCGCCGTTCCAGCTGTAGCCGAAACGCCATCGCCGGCGACGCAACCGGGCGAAAAAACCGGCGGACCACCGCGAGTGCGATGCGCCGGCGGCGGCAGTGCGACCGCAACGCGGTCACGGATCGATCCGGATCACCGAATGGATAAGCATAGGTCGCCGCTGCCGGACACTTGTCACGCCCCGTCATCCGCCACTGCATCGCTCTGGCCGAGGAACCGGTACGGACGGCCAGAAACAGGTCCCGGCCGCGCCGTCGCGACAACCTACACCCCGAGATAGCGCTGCAAAATGTCCGGCTGGCTCTTCAGTCCGGCGGCGGGGCCTTCGTGGACGATGTGACCGTTGTTGAGGATGTAGACGCGACTTGCCAGCGTCAACGTGGCCGCCAGGTTCTGCTCGACCAGGACGATGGTCTGGCCGGCCTTGGCCAGGTCGCGGCAGATATGCACCAGATTCTGCACGATGACTGGCGCCAGCCCCTCGAACGGCTCGTCGAGCAGGATGATCTTCGGATCGCGCACCAGCGCGCGCGCGATCGCCAGCATCTGCTGCTCGCCGCCGGACAGGTCGGTGCCCCGACTGGTGCGTCGTTCCCTCAAGCGGGGAAACATCTCGTAGATGCGTTCCAGCGGCCATTTGTTGTCGGCCGTCAATCCCGCGAGGATGATGTTTTCCTCCACGTTGAGACTGCCGAAGATGCGCCGCTCCTCGTGCACCAGCTGCATCCCGATCCGGGCGATCGCATGTGGCTTCCTGCCGACCAGTTCCTCGCCGTCGAGCTTGATGCTGCCGGTTCTCGGCTTGACCACGCCCATCAGGCTCTTCAGGGTCGTCGACTTGCCGGCACCGTTGCGGCCGAGCAGTGCGACCACTTCATTTTTTTCGACCCGGAGCGAAACGTCGAACAGGATGTGGCTGTCGCCGTAGTAACTATTCAGACCGCTGACTTCGAGCAGGCTCATACCACTTCTCCATGTATCCCGCCGAGATAGGCTTCCTGAACTTTGGGATTGCTCTTGATTTCCTCGGGCGAGCCCTCGACGAGCACGCGCCCTTCCTGCAGCACGGTGATCTTCTCGACCAGTTCGAACAGCGAATCCATGTCATGGTCGATGACGATCATCGTGCGCCCGACGGCAATCGATTTCAACAGCGCCACCGTATCGACGCGTTCCTGCGGGCTCATGCCCGCCAGCGGTTCATCCAGCAGCAGCAGGCTCGGCGAAGTCGCCAGCGCCATCCCGATTTCCAGCCGCCGCTTTTCGCCATAGGCGAGTTCGGAAACCGGCGTATCTATCCGCGCCATCAAATTGACCAGTGTCGCCGTGCTCTCGACCTGGGCATCCAGGCCGGCGACCTTCGGCAGGCTCTTGAACAGGTCGAGCTTGAATTTCCCGCGCAGCACGCCGAGTGCCGCGATCGTCAGGTTCTGCCGGACGGTGAGGCGCTCGAACAGCTGGTTGATCTGATAGCTCTTGGTGAGGCCGAGCTGGCAGGCATCGGCCACCCCCATGATGGTGATGTCCTGATCCTGGAATACGATCCGGCCGGAGCTGGGCACGATCTCGCAGGTCAGCATACCGAAAAAGGTGCTCTTGCCGGCGCCGTTCGGTCCGATCACTCCTCGTATCTCGCCATAGTTGACCGCGAAGTCGATGTCGCTGTTGGCGAGCAGGCCGCCGTAGCGCTTGGACAGGCCCGAGGCCTGCAGGATCGGACCGTTCCTGCCATTGGTCGGATTGCGCAGGGTCATCCCGGCTGCCGACGCGGTCGGCGCCGGCGCGGGCGTCGCAGGCGCCGGCTCGGCCTCCCCTTCGGCCGCTTTCCTGTCGCCCCGCGCCATGTGATAGAGGTCGGCGATGGCGCCGACCAGGCCGCGGCGCAGGAAGCACACCAGCAGCACGAACACGATGCCGAGGACCAGCTTCCAGGTGCCGCCGAGATTCAGCGTGGTCTGGAAGAAATCGCTCAGGTAGAGCCACACCGCCGCACCGAGCAGAGGCCCGAACAGCGTGCCGGCACCACCGATCGCGGTCTGCATGACGATCTCGCCCGAGGTCGCGAACATGAAGGCATCCGGCGGCATGAAGCCCTGCATCATGCCCAGCAGGCCACCGGCGAAGCCCGAGTACATCGCCGCGATCACGAACACGGCCAGCTTGTAGCGGTGGATATTGTGCCCCAGCGCCTGGGCGCGCCGCGGGTTGTCGCGGATCGCGCGCAATATCAGGCCGAACGGCGAGCGCACGATGCGCAGCGCGATCACCAGCCCGACGAAGTACCAGAACGCGAAGAACGCGTACATCGACCAGTTGCTGCTGAATTCCAGCGTCGTGAAGCCGAGGCTCAAGTTCGGGGTCGGCACGCCGGGCAGGCCATTCTCGCCGCCGGTGTAGGCCGACAGCGGGTTGAACTCGACGAAGAAGAACACCTCGGCGATCGCCACGGTGATCATCGCGAAGTAGATGCCGGTGCGCCGCAACGCGATCAGGCCGACCAGATAGCCGATCACGCCCGCCACGATCGTGCCGAGAATGACGGCCGCGAT
Organism: Burkholderiaceae bacterium; assembly: GCA_049672545.1. Taxonomy (GTDB): domain Bacteria; phylum Pseudomonadota; class Gammaproteobacteria; order Burkholderiales; family Burkholderiaceae_D; genus DATJCV01. The sequence goes on along the minus strand of JBATWJ010000441.1, from coordinate 3,880 downwards.
GGTGTTGGTGAACGAGGTCTGCGTCAGCAGGTAGGCGGCGAACATGCCGCCGCTGCCGAAGAACGCGGACTGGCCGAACGACAGCAGGCCGGTATAGCCGAACAGCAGGTCGAAGCCGATGCCGACCAGGCCCCAGATGAGGATGCGGTTGATCGTGGTCGGCGTGAATCCAAGATGAGGCAGCACGAAAGGCGCTGCGATCAGGCAAAGGATCGTTATCGTCTCGACGAGGAATGGGCGTTGTTTGAGCATGGGTAGATGGCGTTTATTCGCGGCCGACGGTGCCGAGCAGTCCGCGCGGACGAAGCACCAGTACGAGCGTCATCGCGATGAATAGAACGACGTAGGAATAGGCAGGATTGAACATCGAGGTGATGCTGATGAGTTCGCCGGCGATCAGTCCGCCCAGCACCGCGCCGGGGAACGAGCCTACCCCCCCGATGACGACGACGACGAAGGTTTGCACCAAGATCGCTTCGCCGACGTCGGGCGCGATCGAGACCACCGGCGCGTTGACGATGCCGGCGAATCCCGCCGCCATCGCGCCGATGCCGAACACCAGCATGAAGACTCGGTAAACGTTGATGCCGAGCGAATCGACCATCACCGAATCCTCGATCCCGGCGCGCACGATCATGCCGATCCGCGTGCGGTAGAGCACGAAGTACAGCAGCAGCAGCGCCACCGTGACGATGCCGAGCAGGGCCAGCCGGTAGGTCGGATAGACCATGAAGCCGAGGTTCGTAATACCCCCGAGCGGCGCCGGCGGCGGCACCGACTTCGACAGGCTGCCGAAGAAGAAGCGCACTGCTTCGACGAAGACGATGCCCAGGCCGAAGGTCACGAGCAGTTGGTCCTCATGCGGCCGCGAGTAGAAGTGGCGGATGATCAGTTGCTCCATCACCACGCCCACCAGCATGACGAACAGCGCACCGACGACAACGGCAACGATGAAGGAGCCGGAATAGGTGAAGGCCACCCAGCCGGCATACCCTCCCAGCATAAACATCGCACCATGCGCAAGATTGAGCACGCCGAGGGTGCCGTAAATGATCGTCAGGCCGGAAGAAATAAGCGCCAACAGCGCGCCCAGCACCAGCCCGTTGAAACATTGCGATATGAAATTAGCCCAGTTGATCACGCTGACCCACCCCGATCGTCGATCGATTCGAAGATTATTCTTTCCGGCGCCGGAATCGCGCACCGGGGATATGGATACCCACCGTCATGCAGGGCGGCAGGCATAGGCAGGCGTCCGCGGGCCCGTACGGGTGCCCGCGGACGTTCCAGGCGTCAGGTGTAGTCGCCCAGCTTGCAGCCGAACGCATCGGCCGGCTGGATCACCTTGTCGCCGGGGACGACTTCGAGCACTTCCCAGAAGTCCTCGTCGTTCTTCATGTCCTTCTTGGCCTTGCCGCGCACCAGGACGACCGGACGGACGCACTGGTGGTCTTGCGGCCGGTAATGGACGTCCCCGAGCAGCGACGGGATGGTCTGGCCCTTCTCGTATTGCTTGATGACGTCCGGCGGATAGAAGCTGTTCGCTTCGGTCACCATGCGCGCCCAGTGGGCGAAGCTGACATAGCCGTTCTCGGCGCCCCATTCCGGGCGGTAGCCGTATTTCTTGTGGAACGATTCGACGAACATCTTGGCCAGAGGATATTTTTCCTCCAGCGTCCACCAGAAATCGGTTGCCGCGAACACGCCGGCCGTGATATCCACCCCGGCCTCGCGGGCCAGGAACGGGATCTGGTAGGGAATCACCAGCGTCATCTTCGGCAGCAAACCGAACTGCTTGGCCTGCTGGCTCGACAGCACCGCGTCACGGCCCCAGTTGACGTTGATCAGGAATTCGGCGCCGGAGTTGGCGATGTTGGTCAGGTACTGGCTGAAATCCTGGGTGCCGAGCGGCGACACCTGGTTGGTCACCATCGTCCAGCCGGCTTCCTTGGTCAGGTAGTCGTTGACGGATTTGGTCGTGGTGTGGCCATAGGTGTAGTCCGGCGTCATGAACGCGGCCTTGCGGTTTTTACCGAACTGCTTGACCAGGATCGGGCCGATTGCGTTCGCCGCCATTTCGCCGTAGAAACCTTGGCGGAAGCCGTAGCGCACGCAATCCTTGCCGGTGGTGTCGTTGGAGCCGGAAATGCCGGCCATGTAGAGAATCTTCTCGCGCTGCGCGAACTTGTTCAGCGCCACCGCCACCGCCGAGGAGGTCGAGCCGATCATCGCGATGATCTTGTTCTGGTTGATGAAGGTCTGCTCGACCTGCAGGGCCTGGTTCGGCTTGGCCGCCGAGTCAGCCGACAGGAAGCCGACCTTCTTGCCCAGCACGCCGTTGTTGACCTTCGGCGCCAGCTTCTTCATCAGTTCATGGTTGGTGTTGATGTGCTCGATGGCGAGTTCCATGCCCTTGCGCTCGTCCTCGCCCTGCACCGCATAGGCGCCGGTCAGCGGTACCGCGGCGCCGATATACACCGTGTCGCCTTGCGAGCCGGCCGGCCAGGTGCCGATTGCCGGCTTGTCTGCGGCATAGGCCCAGCGGACATTGCCGACACCGGCCAGTAGCGCCGCACCGGCACCCATCTGCAGCACATCACGGCGCGAAATCGCGGGCGTCGTCCCGTTTTTGAACTTGAACTTGGACATGTGTCTCCTCACTTCGGTTGGTTGAATATTCGTTTCTCTTGTTGCGATCGACAGGGGATATCCCCCCCTGCCAAGACGCGGCTCATCGAGCTCCTCCAACTGATCATCACGTTAGCAGAAAAAAATAACCTCGACGCAATTTTTGTCGATAAAAACGTAAGTTATTGACTAAACACGATAATTTTGTAAATATCCAATTTAAAAACTAGTTGATTTTGTAAATGCTTGACATTGCGCCGCAACAAAAACACCCGTAGGGATAGAGAAGGCATGCCACACAGCGTCATTGGATTCAAGATTCGCGACCGCCGCCGCGCGCTCGGCATCACCCAAGCCGGCTTGGCGGCGCGGCTCGGCATCTCCGCTTCCTATCTGAACCTGATCGAAAACAACAAGCGCAACATCGGTGGCAGTCTGCTGAAGAAAATCGCCGGTGAACTGGGCGTTGCGGTTGATCTGTTCGATGGTGCGGCGGAGCGGCGGCTGGTCAACGACCTGGCCGAACTGAGCGGCGAATCGATTTTCAGCCCGCTGCAGCTGGTGCCGGCGGCGGCCGGCGACTTCGCCAGCCAGCATCCGCAATGGGCACAGGCGCTGATCATGCTGCACCGCGCCTATCACGACCGCAACGAGGCGGTGACGGCGCTGTCCGACCGTCTGAACCAGGACCCTTTCCTGGGTGACGCCATCCACAGCATGCTGACCAACGTCGCGGCGATCCGCTCCTCGTCCGAAATCCTGGAAAACATCGACGAACTGGACGCGGCCGAGCAAAAGCGCTTTCTCGGGATCATCGCCGCCGAAAGCGCACGACTGGCGGACGTGGCGCAGGCACTGGCCGCCTTCTTCGACCGCGCACGCTCGTCGACCCGCTCGGTGACGCCGGTGGAAGAAGTCGACGATTTCATCCAGGAAAAGGAGAGCCATTTTCCGCGGCTGGAGCAGGCGGCGATCGACATCCGCAGCGCCACCGGGATCACACCCGGCCACGTAGAGAGTGCGCTGATCGACTACCTGCGACAGCGCCACGCGGTGGCGGCGACGATCGAGCCGGTCCTGGACCAGGGTGCGGCCGGCCCGTATACCCATGCCCATTACGATCCCGAACGGCGGCAACTGGTGCTACTGGACACCGCGCCGGCGGCGACACGCCGCTTCGAGCTGGCGCGCCTGGCGGCGCAGCTGGAATGCGGCGAACTGATCGGCGCCGAGATCGCCGCCTCGCCTCTGC
>JBATWJ010000440.1:0-3152 GCA_049672545.1 Burkholderiaceae bacterium | reverse complement strand
TCGTACAGCACCGCCGGCGCCGCGCCGATCGACTTGAACTCGACCGCGTGAACGGCGCCGCCGGCCAGCGACAGCACCGCCAGCACCGCCATGCTCAGCCGGCGGGCCGGCCTCGATATGCGCCGGGCCGCCATCTCAGTGGGTCGTGGCGCTGGAGCCGTCCGGCATCACGATGCCGGAACCCTGCTGCTGCTCCTGGCGCTCGGCCAGTGCCTGCAGGCGCTGCTGGTAGAACACTTCGAAATTGATTTCCGACAGGTGCACCGGCGGGAAGCCGGCGCGCGTGATGGCGTCGGCGATGTTGGCGCGCAGGTACGGATAGATGATGTTCGGGCAGCCGATGCCGAGCAGCGGATCGAGCTGTTCGGCCGGGATGTTGCGCGCCTCGAAGATGCCGGCCTGCTTGCCTTCCACCAGGAACGCGACCTTGTCGCCGATCTTCGAGGTGACGGTGATGGTGACGGTCGATTCGAAGATGGTTTCGGCCAGCGCCTCGGCGCCGACGTCGACCGCCACCTCGATGGTCGGCGCTTCCTGCTCCAGGAAGATCGCCGGCGAATTCGGCTGCTCCAGCGACAAGTCCTTCAGGTACACGCGCTGGATCTGGAATACCGGTTGCTGCTCTTCTGCGCTTGCTTGCTTTTCGTCGGCCATACTCTACTTTCAACGGGATAAAAAAGGGCGGCGTGCCGCCCGGACGGATGCTACCGCCGGCTGCCTATTGCTGCAGCAGCGCGTCGAGCTTGCCGGCGCGTTCCAGCGCGGACAGATCGTCGAAGCCGCCGACGTGGGTGTCGCCGATATAGATCTGCGGCACCGTGCGGCGCCCGGTCTTTTGCATCATCTCGGCGCGCTGCGCGGGATCGAGGTCGATGCGGATCTTTTCGATCGCGTCCACGCCCTTGGCCTTCAGCAGGCGCTCGGCCATCTGGCAATACGGGCACACGGCGGTGCTATACATTACTACAGGGGCAGTCATGGAAATCCTTTCTCTGCTATTTGACGATCGGCATGCCCTGCGCCAGCCAGGCGGCCAGCCCGCCCTGCAGGCTGGCGACCGAGCCGAAACCGGCCTTGGTCAACTGACCCACTGCCTTCGGCGACTGGGCGCCGCTCTGGCATACCACGATCACGTTGCGGGTCTTGGCCTTTTCCAGTTCGCCCAGCCGCTGCGGCAATTCCTTCAGCGGGATGTTGCGGGCGTCGCGCAGGTGGCCGGCGGCGAATTCGCCGGGCTCGCGCACGTCCAGCACCAGGGTCTTGCCCTGGTTGATCATCTGCGTCGCCTGCAGCAGCGAGACCTTGCTGCCGCGCCGCTGCAGATGCGGCCATGCCAGCGCGCCGCCGGACAGCAGCGCGATTCCAAACAGCGGAAGATTGTCAATGATGAATTTCACGGCGCTCCAAGGATTCAGAATGGTTCAAATCAACACCGCATTATAAAATAGAAGCCGGACCTGCTTTCGCGGCGCCCGCTTCCGCAGCCACCGGCCCGCGCGGCCGCGCGCCTCTTCACCTTCTGCCGATATCCACATGTACAAAATAGTCTTCATGCGCCATGGCGAATCCACCTGGAATCTCGAAAACCGCTTCACCGGCTGGACCGACGTCGACCTCACCGAAAAGGGCCGCGCCGAAGCGCGCCAAGCCGGCAAGGTATTGACCGAAGCCGGTTTCAGCTTCGACCTGTGCTACACCTCGGTGTTGAAGCGTGCGATCCGCACGCTCTGGATCACGCTCGACGAAATGGACCTGATGTGGCTGCCGGTGGTCCATAGCTGGCGCCTGAACGAGCGCCACTACGGCGCGCTGCAGGGCCTGAACAAGGCCGAAACCGCCGCCAAGTATGGCGACCAGCAGGTAATGATCTGGCGCCGCAGCTACGATACGCCGCCGAATCCGCTGGAAGCGGACGACCCGCGCAACTCCGCCGGCGACCCGCGCTACGCGCGCCTGAAGCCGGAGGAAATCCCGCGCACCGAATGCCTGAAGGATACCGTGGCGCGCGTGATGCCCCTGTGGGAAGAATCGATCGCGCCGGCGATCCGCGCCGGCAAGAACATCCTGATCTCCGCCCACGGCAACAGCCTGCGCGCGCTGATCAAGATGCTCGACCACATCAGCGACGCCGACATCGTCGGCCTGAACATCCCGAACGGCCAGCCGCTGGTGTACGAACTGGATGCCGATCTGAAGCCGATCCGCAGCTACTACCTCGGCGATGCCGACGCAGTGCAGGCGGCGATGGCCGCCGTCGCGGCGCAGGGCAGGGCCAAGTAATCCGCTGTCTTCTTTCTCGGCGACCGCGCGCCGTCCCCCTGCCCGCCCCAATGCCCCTTGTGCGAATCCGCCTGTTGATCGCGCCGCTGCTGCTGGCGCTGGCGGCGGCCGCCTTGGCGCAGGCACCGAAGGCGACCGAGCGCAGCCGGCAGAAGCAGGCCGCCGAAAGCGAGCGCGCCGAACTGCGACAAAAGCTATCCGCGCTGAAACAATCGATCGACCAGACCGAAAGCGCGCACAGCCGCGCCGCCGACGCGCTGGCCGACTCGGAAAGCGCGATCTCGAAGGCCGACCGCGCGCTGCACGAACTGGCCGCCGAGCAGAAACAGACCCAGGCCCGGCTGGAGCGCCTGACCCGGCGCCATGCCGAGCTGGCCGCCACCGTCACTGACCAGCAAACGCAGCTGGCCAAGCTGCTGCGCGGGCAGTATGCGGCCGGCAATGAGGACCGGACGAAGCTTTTGCTGTCCGGCGACAACCCGAACCGCATCAACCGCGACCTGCACTATTTCGGTTATGTGTCGCGGGCGCAGACGGCGCTGCTGGAATCGCTGCGCGCCAACCTGCAGGAAGTCGAAAGCAACCAGGCCGCCACCCGCAACGCCAAGGAAGAACTGGACGAAATCGCCCAGGAGCAGCGCGAGCAGAAAGCGCTGCTGGAAACCGAAAAGGCGCGCCGCGCGACGCTGCTGGCGCAGCTGTCGGGCCAGCTGGCCAGTCAGCGCAAGGAAGCCGGCAACGTCGCGCGCGACGAGCAGCGCCTCGGGCGGCTGGTCGAGCGCCTGTCGCAGCTGATCGAAGAACAGCAGAAGGCGGAAGCGGCGGCGCGCGAGAAGCAGCGCCAGCAGCAGCTGGCAAAGGCGCGTGCGGAA
>JBATWJ010000439.1:0-8073 GCA_049672545.1 Burkholderiaceae bacterium | reverse complement strand
GGAATCGCGCGCGAACCGGAAGCCGATTGTGGCGTTTGCCACGCCGTTGACCCAGTTGCCGCCGCTGGTCTGGGACGCCAGCCGTTCGCTGCGGCGCGTAAGGGCGCCGCCCGCCGCCACGCTCGCCGCACCGAGATTCAATGCCGCCGGCAGGTTCAGGTCCAGTTTCGCCAGCTCGCCATGATAGTTGCGGGTAACGGCGCCATCGGCATTTCTCGCGGACAGCGTGAAATCCGCCCGCAGCGGCTCGTCCATGTAGGTGAATGGCGAAGCCGGAGTGCAGGACAGATCGGCGCGGTCGGTCAGCACCGCCGCCGACAGGTCGAAACGATCCGGCACGAAGCGCCCGACCGGCACCGCCGCCGAGCATACGTAGCGGCCGGCGCAGGTAGCGGGCGTGTCGGCCGCATCGATCGTGGCGAAATCGGTGTCCTGCAACATTAGTTGGAATGCGCCCGCCTCGCTGTATTTCGCGGTCGCGGCAACGGTGCCCGAACCGCTCCATCCGGATGCACTCACGGTGCCGGCAATGCATCCTGTCGGCAGACACGACTGTACGCTCGCCGCCGGACTACCGGAATACTTGGTGGTGACGACGCCGCTGCTGTTCCTGGCAATGGCCGTGATCGTGAATGGCTGCCCGGCCTTGTGGACGACGTTGCCGGAGGTAGTGGCGTTGTTCAGCAGGCGGCCGGTTCCGGCGGTCTGCCAGTCCGTATCGCTGGCGGCGACATCCAGCGTCGCCGGCCGGATCGCGAAATGGTCGCTGGAGCAGCCGATCGCACTCGCCGCGCCGGTGGCCGGATAGGTGACGCGCACGGCGACGTTGCGCCAGGCATCGCCGGCCTGCAGCGACACCGTCTTGCGGCCCTTGTCGGCCGCCGCGAACATCGGGTTCGCCGCCAGCGTCTGGATCACCAGCCAGCTCGCGTTGCAGGCATTCGAATCGAGCGCGCCGCCGCCGCTGGCGTCCAGCAGTTCCACTTTGACGGCGCCTGTGAAGCTGGTCAGTATGGCCGACTTTGCGGTATTGAGTGCAACCAGGTCGAGATTGAAGGCCGATCCGGCGACCTTGGTCTGGATCACGCCAGTCGTCGCATTGGCGGGAGTCGCGGTGTCGTATGCATTGAAGCCGCCCGGGCCGCTCGGAACAGGCGGCGCATCATCACAGATCGGCCACGGTTTCCAGGAGCTGACGGCGCAACCAGTACCGCCGCCGGTGCAGGTGATCGAATAGGCGCAGCCCTGCCATCCGCCCTCGAACAGGCTGGTCGTCGCATTTCCTTCGATCCTGGCCGCGGAATCCCGCAGCGTGATCTTCGGCGCCGTCACGTTGCCGGTGACGATGATGGTGCTGCCGAGAGTGACTGAACTGCTGGCATTCACGTTGCCGAAAACATGGGCCCTCGCCGGGTCGAGCGTCACCGTCACCCCGGCGACGTTGCCGTTCACGGTCGTGTTGGCACCGAGGGTCACCGCGCCGCCGGCGGTGATGCTGCCGTTCACCACGACCGAAGCAGAACCGCTGCCGAGAATGACCGCCCCGGTCGATACGATATTGCAGGTGATGGTCTGGCTCTGGGCGCCCATGCGAAACGTGCCGCCATTTGCGGTCAGGGTGCCGCCGCTGATGTTCAGGTTGGGCGGATTGATGCCGCCGATATCGAGGTTGCCGTTGGCGGTCAAGACCGCCGTACCGCTCATGGCCAGGAAGTTGTTGTATCCAAGGCTGAAGGAAGAATTCACGCTGACCGACACGCCGCTGCCGATCACGATGCCATCGTTCCACTGCGTCGCCGGATTCGACGCGCAGGTGTAGCTGCTGCCGCTGCGCGTGCAGCCGGACACATTCGAACTGCCGTCGAAGTTATAGGTCGCCGCCATCGCCATGGTCGAAAAGAGGAAAAGCAGCGGCAGCGCCAGCCACGCCGAAAAGCGCAGGCGCGCGCCTTCCCGCCCCTTGAAGCAGGATGGAAAGAAGAGCGGAAATTTCGGCGCACATGCTGGTGTTTTCTCGGACATCGTCAAGGTTCGGAATCGACGCGGATCCCCGCATCAATAGTTCTCCCGCAGGTAAATCATTTCAGTCGGATTCTTGTAGGCGCCGAAACGCACGCGCGCACGCGGGTCGCGCGCGAAATTGCTGCCGCACCACTGGCTCTGCAGATAGGCCAGGCCGGCGCCGGTCGGCTGGACCGGGTTCACCACCTTGGACGGGCAGGATTGATCGTCGCCGGCGGCGGTGCCGGCCAGCTTGATCGCTAGATCGACGCTGCCGGTCGCCGCCGGCGATGGCTTGGCCAGCTTCAGGGCGCCGCGCCCCGCATTCAGCGTGCCGGCACCCGATAAGTGGCTGGCACCCATGTTGGCCGCGTTCAGGCCGCCGACGTAGGAGCCGAGCACGAGGTTGGCATTGGTCAGCGGCGAGCAGCTGTCGTCGGTATTGGTGATGAAGGCAACGCCGTTCCAGAACTGCGCTTCCAGCGGAATCGGCAGGTCCAGCTGGTCGTGGCCGAAGGCATTCGACAGCTTCAGCCGGCCGAAGCGAATCGTGCTCTGGCCGATCTGCTTGTGGTCGTTGCCGGCCGGCGCATCGATGTCGAGGTCGTAAGCGGTCGCCAGCAGCGCAATGCCGTCGCCATCGACCGGCGCGATGCCGAACTTGGCCGCATAGGGGCCGTCGGTCTTGGCCGGACTTTGCAGGCGCTGGAACAGAAAATCCAGCGTGACGTCGGCCGCCACGCCGGCTGCCCAGACACCGGCACTGGACAGGGTCTGCAGGCGGCCGCTCAACGCCGTTCCGCCGGCGGCGCCGTCCAGCGCGCCGAGATAGAAATTGGCAGGCGCGCTCAGGTCCAGCTTCGCCAGCTGGCCGGCGTAGTTTTCGGTGACGACGCCACCGGCGTTTTTCGCCGTCAGCGTGAATCTGGCCTTGAGCGGCTCGTCCATGTAGGTGAAGCTCGAGGCCGGATTGCAGGCGAGATCGGCGCGATTCGACAGCATCGCGCCGGTCAACTCCAAATAGCTCGGCACGAAACGGCCGAAGCTGGCATCCGCCAGCAGACCGAAGTTGCAACCGTACTTGCCCTCGCCATTCTTGGTGTTGGCGTAGCTGTCCGCCACACAGTCGCCTTTGGCGCTGACGCTGTCGATGCCGGTCCAGCTGGCGGCGCGCAATACGTCGCATTGCGCCGAGGTCGCGCATTCGGAAGCGCTGGCGACACCGTCGTAGACGCCGCGCAATGCGGTGGCATTGCTGGCCGGGTCATAGCCCGGCAGGGTGATCGCGCCGACTTCGCTGTAGGTGAACATGCTGCCGCTGGCGGTCGAATTCGGCGTCGCCGAAGTGGCGGCGGCAAAGGTTCCCAGCAGGTCGCCTGCCTTGACGGCGGGAGTGCGCGGCTTGATCGCCTTGCTGTCGACCTTCGGCACGCCGGTGTAGCCATTGGCCACGCCGGCGATGCCAGGTATGGTCGCCGTCAGTGCGAACTTGTCGCTGCCGGCCTTCAGGATCGGTGTGCCGCTGTTGCCGGTATTGGTCGCGTTCGACGACACCAGCGATGCAATGCCGGTCGGCCGCACCGAAAAGCCGTCGGTCGAGCAGGCGGTGGTGGTGCCGTCGCCGATGATCGCCACCAGGTGGCGGTAGGCGCTGTTGATGGTGAAATCGGCAGAACGCTTCTGCCCCTTGTCGGCGGCGACGAACTTCATCGTCTGGCTGCCGCCGGCCACCGCCGGCTTGGCCTTGCAGGCGCTGCTGCAGTAGTTGGCCTGGGTATCGTCCAGCACGCAGACGCCGTCGCTGTTGTCCACCAGTTTCACCGTCACGTCCTTGCTGCCCGAAGTGACGTACAGAGTCTGGATCTGGTTGTCCTTCAGCGCCGCCACGTTCAGCTGGAACGGCACCCCCATCAACTTGGTGTAGATGTGGCCGCTCAGGTAATTCTGCACCGCGACGTAAGGCGAAGCGGAAGCGTTGCCGTAGCCTTCGTCGATGGCATTGAAGTCGTTGGCGCTGCCGCCGCCGGGCGGGTAGACGGTCTGCGCGCAGATGCGCACACTGCCGATCTCGTGGATGTTGGTCGAACCGCCGGTCGAGCCGGTGAACGAAATCTGCCAGTTGTCGGGGACTACCGCCTGCCCGGGATTCGACGAATAAATGTTGGGAATGCTGGCCTGACTGGCGTAACCGCTGCCGGTGTCTCGGTTGACCACGACCGAGGCTACCTTGTTGCTGGCCGTGTAGTTGCGGGCATCGACGATCACCTGATAACCATGGCCCGGCGCCGCGGAAGTCGAGGTACGGCTGTCAATGTTCGGCGATACGCCGGTCTTGCCGCCGATCCAGTTGTAGCCGGTGGCGGCACTGCCGGAACCGCGCACGCCGATCGATTGCGGGATGGCGCCCGGACCGCCGATGCGGCCTTCGGTCGGATTCGAGTAATTGCCGAATTCATCGAGGGCGACGCCAATCCAGCCGCCGGCGAAACCGGGGCAGCCGCCCGCCTTGCCGCAATCGCTGCCGGTCTTCTGCGCATAGCCGAGCGAGCCGCCGAAGGCGCCCGGCACCGCCGGCACCGCATAGTCGGACAGCGTCACCGCGACCCCGTCGGCACCGCTGCCGTTGTAGGCATACAGCTGGAACTCGACCGAAATATAATTGCCTGCGGCCGGGAAGATGCCCGGCACGGTCGCCGCCTTGGCGTTGTTTCCGGTGTTGTCGGTCAGGCGCAGGCGGCCGGAATTGACGATGCGCGGCACGATCCCGGTCTCGTCGCTGGTGGAGGAAATCCAGTTGGCGCCGAAGATGGTGGACGGATTGAGCGCGCTGCGGACAAACTGGTCGCAGACGCAGGTGAGGTTGCTCGGCACGCCGGTACCGGTCGGTTGCGAGCAGAACGGCCTTGGAATCGTATAAATGGCGCCGGTAAAGCCACTGCTGCCACTCTGGCCAACTCCGCCCAGCGGGTTGCCATTGGTATCGGTAATCGTGCCCCGATCCACGAGATTCAGGCCCAGCGTGCCCCAGCCGCTGCCGCCAACCTTGGCGGTCACGGTGCGGGTGCTGCCGCTGCCGCTGATGCCGGTAATGGTGGAACCGCTCAGCGTATCGGTTTCCGCCAGAGTGAAATCGGCGGCGGTGACGTTGAAAGCCGTGCCACTGAAAGTGACGGTCCAGCTGACGTTGGCGTCGTTGGTGGTCGGATCGGTGCTCGCCAGAGCGATGCTATTGACCAGCAGCGGCGGCGTGTAGTTGACCACGATCTGGATATGATCGACCGATACCGTTTGCGCACTACCGCCTGAACTTGGCTTGGTGGCGGCGAATGCAGCGCCAAAATTGCTGGCATTGATATCGGCCACCGTCCAACTGGTCCCCCATAGGAAGCTGGCACCGCCGTGCGCCTCCACTGCGTCGCTAGTGGGATAGGTGGTACTGGTAGCGGCTTCGCTGGCTACCAGCGCCCCACTCTTGACAATACGCACCGACGCATCCCGGCTGCCGCCATTACCGGTGCTATTTGACTTGCGCTCGACATTGATCGTGATGCCATTGATCACCGACCCGATGGGAATCGAAAACCCATAGCCATTGCACCACAGGTAACGGGTGGTCGTCCCATCGACCGACGCGGTAGCGTAGCTGCCGTCGCTGCTCCTGGCATTGTTTGGATTGCTCCAGGCAACCGTACCGGTCCCTGTCTGGCTACTGCAGCTGGACGGACTCTGCGTCATCGTCAGCGCCGAGGCACGATTCGTCCAGAACAGGCAAGTGAGCAGCAACAGGCAAGCGAGCAGCATCCGGCACCAGCCACGATCGGCCAGCGGCGGCATGCGTCCACGTTGCGGCAGCAGTTGACTGCTCAAGACTCCTCCTCCAATTTTCTTGCCCATTTCAGGAAAAGACCCATACTTACCTAGAGTATGCAGATATTTTTCTCGATTTCGCGCGAATACAATGCAGCTTAAAAAATACTCCCCTATCTACTCACAGTGACCTGCACCTGCCGCTCCACATACCCGATCGTGCCGACCGTGCCAGAACGCGCAGTCGATGTGATGCGGTACACGGCGACCGGCGTCACGCCCTCCGTGTATGGCCCCGATACCGTGCATTCCACCGTCACCGCAAAGCCCGGCACATCGCTCAACGCCGTGCTGGCGGCGCAGGATGCCGGGGTGATCCGCAGCACCCGGTACATGCCCCACTCGGCGCCGGTGCGCGCCGCCTGGTAAGCCTGGGCGCCACGGACGTCCATCGCCGACGTGGTGTGCTGCACGCTGGAGAAGGTCGCCATGAAGGCGCCCAGCGTGGCCAGCACCACCAGCAGGAACAGAGCCGACACGATCGAAAAGCCGCGCTGCCGGCACGCCATCAAAAACGGTTTGAGGCCGTGCCGATGAAGTCTGTCATTCCGGCGCAAGCCGGAATCCAGTGGCTTTCTTGAGCGGCAAACGACGCTGGATTCCGGCGTGCGCCGGAATGACGCGGTTTTTTTCAGGATGAGTTCAAGGCACATTGTTGACATGCACCTCGTGGTAAAGGCTGACCGATTCGCCGCTCTGGGTCAGCTTCAGGCGGATCGAAAGCAGGCCGAAGCGCTGATTGACGATGTCGTAGGTGAACAGGCAGCTTTCGACGCCGGTGGCCAGCGGGGCCGAACTGCCGCCGGCCGGCGGACTGGCCTGGGCCGCCGCGATCGCATAACTCCAGTGGCGTCGCAGCTCGCCGCCGGCGCAGCGGTAGGTCACCGGCCCCTCCACCACCTGGAAGCGGCGGCTGGGCGAATCGAACGGAAACGGCGTGTTCGGCGTGAACTTCACGTTGTTTACCGCCGCGCCGGTGGCGCCGTTGTAGGTGCGCAGGGTGTCGCCGTTGTAGGCGTCGGCGCCAGAAATGCCGAGGTTGTAGATGGCAATGCGGTCGCCGCTGGCGAACGTGATCGACGGACCCAGCAGGTCGAAACTACTGTCGGCGACGCCGAATTCGAGCGGATCGTCGCCGGCAGCGCCGGCATCGCCTCGATAGCGCCCGCCGGTGCGCGTGATCAGGAATTCGACCGCGGTGCCGGCCGAACCGCCGGCCACCCGCACGCTGTTCGGCAGCGCCAGCCGCAGGTCGCGCGCGATGCGGCGCGCGGCGGTATCGGCGCTGTCGGTCATTTCGGCGCGGCGGGCGGAATCGACGTAGCCCTGGATCGGCGCGCGGATGAAGACTGCCACCATCGCCGCGACGATGCCGGTGATGACGATCACGATCACCGCCTCGACCAGCGTGAAGCCGCGCTGGCCGCTGCGCATCGGCAGGAAATCAGGGCAAGGCATTGGGCGCATACCGCATGCGGTAGCCGGTCAGGGTGATGCTGGTATCGGACGGACCGGTCACGGTGACGTCGATCTTCAGCGTGTCGTTGGCGCCGATGCCGTTGAACGCCACCTGCGAGATGGCGACCGCGGCGCCATAGCCGGCCAGTTCGCCGATAGCGTTGCCGTTGACGTCGCGGATCGGATTGCCCATCGCGAAATTGCGGTAGTCGGACACGTTCTGCCCTTCGCGCGCGCCGACGTTCGATACGCGCGCCGCCGTCGGCAGCGCGTCTTCCGACATGCCTGGGCTGCAGCCGCCGGTGCCGGTCGCCGTGGCCGCGTTCGGATCACTCGGAAAGCACCAGGTATATGCCTGCAGCTCGACTTCCTCCAAAAGCGACTCGGCGATCGACAGTGCCTGCTTGCGGATCATCGGGTCGGCGCTGGACTTGGTGGTGACGTTCATCACCGACAGGATGCCGGCCAACCCGACGCTGACGACGACGATGAACATCACCAGCTCGACCAGCGAAATGCCGGTCTGCCGGACGATGCTCGAGCGGTCACGACGCATGGACATGACCGGTTTCCTGTTCCACCTGGATCGTGGCCGGCAGGCCGGAAATCTTGATGGTGGCGGCGGCGCTGGCCTGCCCCAGCGCATTGAAGCTGAAAGCCGCCGGCACCGGCGCGAACGCGATGCCGCCCTTGGCCTGGATCTGGTACGGCGCCGCGCCGTTCGGCCCGGCCAGGTCGGTATCGCAG
>JBATWJ010000438.1:0-2023 GCA_049672545.1 Burkholderiaceae bacterium | reverse complement strand
CTGCTGGGGCCGGTGGCAGAGCTGGCGGCCGAGACCGTTGCCGATGCCTTCGCGCGGCTGAAGCAGAAGGCCGACGACCTGCTGGCGCACGAGCCGCCAGGCGCCGGCGCTGCCGCCTTCACGCGCTTTGCCGATCTGCGCTTCGCCGGCCAGCTGTTCGAGCTGCGGGTGCCGCTCGGTGCCTTCAGCGAGGCGCTGCCGGCGCCGGCCGACATCGAACGTCGCTTCCGCGCGCAATACGTGTCCGAATTCGGCTTCGACCTGGCCGATTCGGTGGTGCAGCTGGTCAACCTGCACCTGGTGGCGTCGCTGCCGATGGGCGGCTCGACCGCGCGCATTTTTTCCAGCGAAAGCGGCCCGAGCGCCGAAGCCCGCCCGTACCGGGTGCAGGATTTCCTGCGCGCAGACGGCGAGTGGGAGCCGCTGCCGGTGTACCGCAGCGCCGACTGCGTCGGCGCCGAACTGACCGGTCCGCTGCTGATCGAGCATGCCGGTGCCACCGTCTGGATCCGTGCCGGCCAGCGCGCCCGTATCGGCACCGACGGCGGTGTGTCCTTCCAGATTCAGGAGTCTGCCCAATGAAGACCGCGAACCCGTCCGCCACGACTCACATCCTGGACCGCGACCCGGTCACCTTCGAAGTCGTCAAGAGCGCGCTGTACGCGATCTGCGCCGAGATGAAGAGCGTCATCATGCGCACTTCGTTCTCGCCGCTCTTGAGCCTGTCGGCCGACCTGTCGTGCGCGATCCTCGACCGCGACTGCAACGTCATCGCGCAGGGCGTCGACATCCCGGTGCACCTGGGCGCGGCGCGTTTCACCGGCCTGTCGGCGCTGAAAGCCTTTCCGCGCGAGACCTGGCGCGAGAAGGACGGCGTGCTGCTGAACGATCCGTATGAAGGCGGCACTCATCTTCCCGACATGTCGCTGCTGACGCCGGTATTCGCCGACGGCGAACTGATCGGCTTCGCGCTGAGCCGCATCCACTGGCCGGACGTCGGCGGCATCGCCGCCGGCAGCTCCAGCGTTTGCGACGAAATCATCAAGGAAGGCTTGCGCGTGCCGCCGGTGAAGATCATCGAGGGCGGCATCGTGCGCGAAGACGTGCTGCGGCTGATCCTGGCCAACGTGCGCGTGCCGGCCGACCGCAAGGGCGATTTCCAGGCGGCGCTGGCCGGCCATGCGCGCGCCACCGAGCGCATGCTGGAACTGTGCGGCCGCTATGGCGCCGCCGTAGTGACCGGCGTGATGGCCGACACCCAGAGCTACAGCCGGCGGCTGGTGGAAGGGCGGCTGGTCGAGCTGCCGGATGCCGATGTCACCAACGAGGAAATGCTGGACGGCGACGGCATTGACGCCGACGCCGCGCCGCTGGTCAAGGTGCGCATCCGCAAGACCGGCACCACGATGTCGTTCGACTTCACCGGCTCCTCGCCGTGCGTGCGTGGGCCGATCAACGCGCCAATCCCGATCACCTCGGCTGCCGTCTACTACACGGTGCTGGCCTTCGTCGGCGGCGACATCGCGCCCAATTCCGGCGTCTACGCCGGCATCGAGATCATCGCGCCGGAAGGCACGGTGGTGCACGCGACCTATCCGGCGCCGGTGGTGGCGGCCAATACCGAAACCGCGAACCGGCTGGTCGACATCCTGATGGGTGCGCTGGCCAAGGCCTATCCGAAGCGGGTTTCGGCCGGCAGCTACGGTTCGGCCTGCGTGTATACCTTCGGCGGCTTCGACCCGCTGCGCAAGCGACCCTTCGTGCATTACGAGACCATCGGCGGCGGCATGGGCGCAACCGCCGCCGGCGCAGGCCCGAGCGGCTTGCGCGTGCACATGGGCAACACGATGAACCTGCCGATCGAGGGCATCGAGGCGGCGCTGCCGGTGCGCTACCTGAACTATGAAATCGTGCCGGCCAGCGCCGGCAACGGCCTGCATGCCGGCGGCGCCGGCGTGCGCAAGACCTTCGAAACCCTGGTCGACGGCATCGAGGCGTCGGTGCTGGGCGAACGCACCAGGAC
>JBATWJ010000437.1:0-2434 GCA_049672545.1 Burkholderiaceae bacterium | reverse complement strand
CCCTACATCCACACCCGCACCGAGGATGGCGGCATCGAGGTGCGGCGTCCGGCCAGCGGCCTGGTGACGGCGGTGGAGCCGGTGATGCGCGCCTGCTCCGGCACCTGGATTGCGCACGGCAGCGGCTCGGCCGACCGTGACGTCACCGACCGCGACGACCGCATCGCGGTACCGCCCGACGATCCGGCCTACACGCTGCGCCGGGTATGGCTGACGACGCAGGAGGAACAGGGCTACTACTTCGGTTTCGCCAACGAAGGGCTGTGGCCGCTGTGCCATATCGCCCATGTGCGGCCGGTGTTCCGCGTCGACGACTGGGAACAGTACCGGGAAGTCAACGCCCGCTTCGCCGACGCGGTGGCGGCCGAGGCGCGCACCGAAAACCCGATCGTGCTGGTGCAGGACTACCATTTCGCGCTGCTGCCGAAGATGATCCGCGACCGGCTGCCGCAGGCGACCATCATCACCTTCTGGCACATCCCGTGGCCGAACCCGGAATCGTTCGGCATCTGCCCGTGGCGCAAGGAAATCCTGGAGGGTCTGCTGGGCAGCACCATCCTCGGCTTCCATACGCGCTTCCACTGCAAGAACTTCATCGAGACCGTCGACCGTTTTCTGGAGGCGCGCATCGAGCACGAGCATTCGAAGATTTCATACCGCGGCAAGCCGACGCTGGTGGCCAACTATCCGATCTCGATCCACTGGCCGGTCGAGGAAGCAAAGAACTGGAAACCGGTGCCCGAGTGCCGCGCCGAACTGCGCCGGCGGCTGGGCGTACCGGACGACTACCTGCTGGCGGTCGGGGTCGACCGACTCGACTACACCAAGGGCATCATCGAGCGCCTGCTGGCGGCGGAAACCATGCTGGAACGGCACCCGGAACTGATCGGCCGCTTTTCGCTGATCCAGATCGCAGCGCCGTCGCGCTCGTCGCTGGAGGAATACCAGCACTTCGAAGCCAAGGCGCGCGCCACCGCCGAGCGCATCAATCAGCGCTTTTCCGACGACGGTTCGTACCGCCCGATCATGCTGCAGATCGAGCACCACAGCACGCGCTCGGTGATCGAGCATTACCGCGCCTGCGACGTCTGCGTGGTGACCAGCCTGCACGATGGCATGAACCTAGTGGCCAAGGAATTCATCGCCGCGCGCGACGATGAACAGGGCGCGCTGGTGCTGAGCCAGTTCGCCGGCGCCTCGCGCGAGCTGCACGAGGCGCTGATCGTCAATCCGTACAACACCGAGCAGACCGCCGAGGCGCTGTACCAGGCGGTCACGATGCCGCCGGCCGAGCAGCGCGAACGGATGCGCAGCCTGCGCCGCATGGTGCGCGACTTCAACGTCTACCGCTGGGCCGGCCGCATGCTGCTGGACGCGTCGCACGTACGGCAGCGCGAGCGGGTGGCGGCGCGCATCGATTCGCACAGCCGGACCGCGCCGAGGCAGGCATGAAGTACCTGTTCTCCGAAACCGGCGCCGCCGCGCTCGACGGCCTGCTGGCGGCGCCGGCGCTGCTGGCCTTCGATTTCGACGGCACGCTGGCACCGATCGTCGACCGCCCGCAGGATGCATACATGGAAGGCAGCACGCGCGCCACGCTGGCGGCGCTGTGCGAAACCGCGCCGGTGGCGATCATCAGCGGCCGCAGTGTCGCCGACCTGCGGCAGCGGCTCGGCGTGACGCCGAAATACCTGGTCGGCAACCACGGCCTGGAAGGGATTCCCGACAACGACGACCGCCTGGCCGCCTGCCGCGCCGCCTGCGCCGGCTGGCACGCCCAATTGACGCGGCTGCTGGTCGGCGACGCCGCCGCCGGCGTAGTGCTGGAAGACAAGACCTATTCGCTGACGCTGCACTACCGGCTGGCGCCCGACCCGCAGGCGGCCGCTCACTGGCTGCACGGCGTGCTGGCGGCGCTGCGGCCGGTGCCGCACGTGATCGGTGGCAAGCACGTGTTCAACCTGATGCCGGAGCAGGCTTCCGACAAGCGGCACGCGCTGCAGTCGCTGCTGCGGCGCGAAGGGCTGGAGGCGGCGCTGTACGCCGGCGACGACGACACCGACGAGGCGATCTTCGTGCAGGCGCCGCCACAATGGCTGACGGTGCGCATCGAGCCCTCGCCGGTGTCCGGCGCACGCTTCTTCCTGCGCCAGCAGGCGGAAATGGCGGCGCTGCTGGAGAATATCGCGCGCACGCTGCGCTGAGCCGGCCGGAAATCGGAATACCGGGGGTATGCCTCGGTCGTGCTTGGTATACTTCCGGATCAGACCTGCCCATGCAGGAGTATCCGTGCCGCTCTGGTATCTTCCCCCCTCGTCCTGAAAGGAATCCCACGCCGATGACCTTCCCGAACTGGAAACGCCTGCTCGAAATCTCCCCCGAAAGCTGGCTGATCGCCGCCGCCGCCGCGGTGCTCAGCTACCTGGTGCTGAGC
>JBATWJ010000436.1:0-16618 GCA_049672545.1 Burkholderiaceae bacterium | reverse complement strand
CTCCAGCAGCGCCGACGGTACGCCGATCGGGATCGCCGGCATGGTGGCGGCCAGCGGCGCCCGCGCGATGGAAAATGTCGACGCCGGCTGACCCGCCAGTAGCGCGATCGCATGTTCCAGCTGGGCGCGCTGGACGCCGACATCGAGCGCCTGCGCCTGCGTCGATTTCAATTGCGTCTGCGCCTGGATGACGTCGACCTTGGCGACCACGCCGACCGCATACTGGTTTTGCGTCAGTTGCAAGGATCTTTGATAGGCGGCGATGGTGTCTTCCAGCAGCTGCTGTTGTGCGTCCAGCACCCGCAGCTGCAGGTAGTTCTGCGCCAATTGCGCCTGCGCGCTGAGGCGCGCCGCCTGCAGGTCGGCGGCGCTGGCCTGGGCGCTGGCCCGGTTCGCTTCGACCGTGCGCCTGACCCGGCCCCAGAGATCGGGTTCCCAACTGGCGTCGAGCGACAGCGAATGATCGTTGATGGCGCCTCCGGAACGATCGGCAGTCGCGGCCACGGCGCTATTGCTGCTACTGCCGACACCGGCCAGAGCGCGGCTCACGGAAACGTTGCCGGTTACCGTCGGAAACAGGCCGGCGCGCGCCGATCGCGCCAATACCTGCGCCTGGCGGTACTGCGCTTCCGCCTGCGCCAGGTTCTGGTTGGAAATGTCGACTTGCTCCTCCAGCGAATTCAGCAGCGGATCGCCGAACATTTCCCACCATTTGCCGTGCAGTTCCTGGTCGTGCGGCTGGGCACTTTTCCAGCCTTGCATTTCCTTGAACGCGGGCGGCGTGGCGACCTCCGGGCGGACGTAATCGGGTCCGGCGGCGCAAGCGCCGAGCAGCAGGCAGATGGCGAGCGGCAGCAGCCAGGACGCATGCCGGGATGGAGTCGAATCTTGCACGATGTCGAGTAGCTTCCGCATGTGCGCTTTCTCCGCAGTTATCAGGGGCTCGCCTCCGGTGCCGCGCGGCGGCCCGGGCGGCGTTTTTTCCAGGCCGCGCTGCTCCACAGGCGAAAGCGGTCCATATACAGATACACCACCGGCGTGGTGTACAGCGTCAGCATCTGGCTGACGATCAGGCCGCCGACGATGGCGATCCCCAGCGGACGGCGCAGTTCCGACCCAGTGCCTGTGCCCAATGCCAGCGGCAAGGCGCCCAGCATGGCGGCCATGGTGGTCATCATGATCGGCCGAAAACGCAACAGGCAGGCCTGGTAGATCGCATCGAAGGAATTCATGCCTTGCTCGCGCTCGGCCGCCAGCGCGAAGTCGATCATCATGATGGCGTTTTTCTTGACGATGCCGATCAGGAGCAGGATGCCGATCAGGGCGATGATGCTGAGCTCGCTCTTGAACAGCAGCAAGGCCAGGATGGCGCCCACGCCGGCCGACGGCAGGGTGGACAGGATGGTGATCGGATGCACATAGCTTTCGTAGAGCACGCCGAGCACGATGTAGATCGTCACCAGCGCCGCAAGGATCAGCCAGGGCTGACTGGCCAGCGACGATTGGAATACCTGGGCGGTGCCCTGGAAACTGCCGTGGATGCTGCTTGGCACGCCACTGCGGCTGATCGCGTCGTCAATGGCCTTGGCGGCTTCGCCCAATGCCACGTTCGGCGCCAGGTTGAAGGACAGGGTGGCAGCCGCGAACTGGCCCTGGTGATTGACGCCCAGCGTGGTGGTGGTCGGCTCGAAATGCGAGAACGCCGCCAGCGGCACCATGGCGCCGGATGGATTGCGGATGTAAATGTCGTTCAGCGTCTGCGGCTGCTGCCAATATTGCGGCGCCACCTCCATCACCACGTGGTACTGGTTGCGCGCGGCATAGATGACCGAAACCTGGCGCTGGCCGAAGGCATCGTACAGCGTGGCATCGATCATCTGCTGCGAGATGCCGAGCCGGGCGGCGGTATCGCGGTCAATCGTCAGCGTCACCTGCAGCCCCTTGTCCTGCTGATCGGTGTTGACGTCCGCCAGTTGCGGCACGCCGCGCAAGACCTGCAGCAGACGCGGACTCCAGTCCATCAGCTCGGCGAGGTTGTCGCCTTGCAGCGTGTATTGATATTGGGCATTGCTGGCGCGGCCGCCAGTGCGGATATCCTGCGCCGCCTGCATGAACAGGGTCGCGCCTGGCACTTGTGCCAGTTGGCCGCGCAGGCGGTTGATGACCTGGTCGGCGCTGACCTTGCGTTGCTCCAGAGGTTTTAGCGAAATGAACATGCGCCCGGTATTGCGCTGGCTGCCGCCGGTAAAGCCGATCACGTTGGCCACTGCCGGATCACGGCCGATGATGTCGACGAAGGCTGCCAGCTTGGGCCGCATCGCCTGGAACGAGGTGGCCTGATCGGCCTGGATCGAACCGATGATGCGCCCGGTATCCTGCTGCGGGAAAAAGCCTTTCGGCACGATCACGTACAGGTAGACGTTCAGGCCGACGGTGGCCAGCAGCACCAGCAGCATGAAGCGCGAGTGGCGCAACGCCCAGTCCAGGCTGCTGCGGTAGCGCCCGAGCGCCCAGTCGAATACGCGTTCGCCGGCCAGATAGAAGCGGCCATGGCGCGGGGATGGATCATGCTTCAGCAGCCGTGCGCACATCATCGGCGTGGTGGTCAGCGACACCACCAGCGACACCAGGATCGCTACCGACAGCGTCACCGCGAATTCGCGCAGCAGGCGGCCGACCAGTCCGCCCATCAGCAGGATCGGGATGAACACCGCCACCAGCGACACGCTCATCGACAACACGGTAAAGCCGACCTCGCGCGTGCCCAGCATGGCTGCCTGCAGCGGCGTCATGCCTTGCTCCAGGTGGCGGCTGGCATTTTCCAGCACCACGATCGCATCGTCGACCACGAAGCCGGTGGCAATCGTCAAGGCCATCAGCGACAGGTTGTCGAGGCTGTAGCCGCACAGGTACATGACGCCGAAGGTGCCGATCAGCGATACCGGCACCGCCACGCTCGGTATCAGCGCCGCGCGCCAGTTGCGCAGGAACAGGAACACCACCAGGATCACCAGCGCCACCGAGATCGCCAGCGTGCGCTCGACATCGTGCAGCGAGGCACGGATGGTGGTGGTCTGGTCGCTTGCCACCACCATGTTGATCGCGGCGGGAAGCGAGGCTTGCAGTTGCGGCAACAACGCGTGTACCCGGTCGACGGTTTCGATGATATTGGCGTTCGGCTGACGTGTCAGCAGTACCAGCACCGATGGCTTGCCGTTGGCCAGGCCGGCATTGCGCAAGTCCTCCACCGAGTCGGTGACGGCGCCGACATCGGTCAGTTTGACCGGGGCGCCGTTGCGCCAGGCGACGATCAGCGGCAGGTACTGGGCGGCTTTCCTGGCCTGGTCGTCGGCACCGATCTGCCAGTGGCGCGTGGCATCTTCCACAAAACCCTTGGGGCGGTTGGCGTTGGCGGCCGCCAGCGCGGTACGCACGTCTTCCAGCCCGACGCCATATTTGTTGAGAGCCGTCGGATTCAGTTCGACCCGCACCGCCGGCAGCGAACTGCCGCCGACCGTGACTTCGCCGACGCCTTCCACCTGCGACAGCTTCTGCTGCAGGATGGTCGACGCGGCATCGTACATTTCGCCCTGGCTCATGATGTCCGAGGTCAGCGCCAGGATCATGATCGGCGCATCGGCCGGATTGACCTTGCGATAGCTGGGATTGCTGCGCAGCGTCGGCGGCAGGTCGATGCGTGCCGCGACGATCGCGCCCTGGACGTCGCGCGCGGCGCCGTCGATGTCGCGGCTCATGTCGAACTGCAGTGTGATGCGTGCCGAACCCAGTGCGCTGGAAGAGGTCATTTCGGTGACGCCGGCGATGCGTCCGAGCGAGCGCTCGAGCGGGGTGGCGACCGAGGTGGCCATGGTCTCCGGACTCGCGCCCGGCAGCGAGGCCGACACCGAAATGGTCGGAATGTCGACTTGCGGCAGCGGCGACACCGGCAGCAGGGTGAAAGCCACCGCGCCGGCCAGTGCCACGCCCAGCGTCAGCAAGGTGGTGGCAACCGGCCGCCGGATGAAGACCTCTGAGAAATTCATGATGGTTCGGCCGCTACCGGTTCGGCGGGCGCCGCCGGCCTGGAAAATCGTCTGGCCAGGCGGTCGAAGGCCAGGTAAATCACCGGCGTGGTAAACAAGGTCAGCACCTGGCTTACGATCAGGCCGCCGACGATCGAGATGCCGAGCGGGTGGCGCAGCTCGGAGCCGACGCCGGTGCCCAGCATCAGCGGCAGCGCCGCCAGCAAGGCCGCCATGGTGGTCATCATGATCGGCCGAAAGCGCAGCAGGCTGGCTTGGTAGATCGCATCGCGCGCCGACATGCCTTCGTTGCGTTCGGCATCCAGCGCGAAGTCGATCATCATGATCGCGTTCTTCTTGACGATGCCGATCAGCAGGATGATGCCGATCACCGAAATGACGCCGAGATCGGTGCCCGACAGCATCAATGCCAGCAGCGCGCCGACGCCGGCCGAGGGCAAGGTCGACAGGATGGTGATCGGATGGATATAGCTTTCGTACAGCACGCCGAGCACGATGTAGACGGTGACGATGGCCGCCAGGATCAGCAGCAGCTCGTTCGACAGCGAAGATTGGAAGGCCAGCGCCGCGCCCTGGAAAGCCAGCTGGGTGCTGGCCGGCAGGCCGATCTGCTGCTGCGCCGCCTGGATCGCCTTGACCGCCGCTCCCAGCGAAACGCCGGGCGCCAGATTGAACGAGATGGTGGTGGCCGGAAACTGCCCCAGATGCGAGATCACCAGCGGCGCCGCGCGTTGGGTGAGCGAAGTGAAGGTCGATAGGGGTACCTGGACACCGCCGGTGGCGGCGACGTAGAGGTCCTTCAGCGCCGGCGGCCCTTGCTGATAATCGGGCTGCACCTCCAGCACCACGCGGTACTGGTTGGCCTGGGTGAAGATGGTCGAGACGATGCGCTGGCCGTAGGCGCTGTACAGGACATTGTCGATGGCCGCCGGCGTGATGCCGAGGCGCGAAGCGGTGCCGCGATCGATGGTCAGCATCGCCTGCAGCCCCTTGTCCTGCAAGTCGCTGGCGACGTCGCGCAATTCCGGCAGCCGGCTTAGGGCATCGACCAGTTTTGGGGTCCAGATGCCGAGCTGGCCGATATCGGCATCGGTCAGCGTGAACTGATACTGGGTGCGGCTGACGCGGTCTTCGATGGTCAGGTCCTGCGCCGGCTGCATGAACAGCGCAATGCCCTCGACCTTGGCCAGATTTTGCTGCAGCCGCACCATCACCTGCGCGGCACTGTCGCTGCGCTCGGCAAACGGCTTCAGGTTGATCTGGATGCGGCCGCTATTTTGCGTGGTATTGATGCCGTCGACGCCGATGAAGGACGACAGGCTGGCAACCGCCGGGTCCTGCAGGATTTCGGCGGCCAGCGCCTGTTGCCGTTGCGCCAACGCAGCGAAGGAAATCGACTGCGGCGCGTCCGAAATGCCCTGGATCACGCCGGTATCCTGCAGCGGGAAAAAGCCTTTCGGCACCCAGACATACAGCAGTGCGGTCAGGAGCAGGGTGGCGATCGCCACCAGCAGGGTCGCGGTCTGGCGCTCCAGCACCCAGTTCAGCCATTTGCCGTAGCCGGCGATGGTGCGCTCGAAAAAACGGCCGCTGGCGTGGTAGAAGCGCCCTTGCCGCGCTTCCGGCACATGATGCAGCAGCTTGGCGCACATCATCGGTGTCAGGGTCAGCGACACCACTGCCGAAATGATGATGGTGACCGCCAGCGTGATCGCGAACTCGCGGAACAGCCGGCCTACCACGTCGCCCATGAACAAGAGCGGGATCAGCACCGCGATCAGGGAAATGGTCAGCGACAGGATGGTGAAACCGATCTGCTTCGAACCTTTCAGCGCCGCCTGCAGCGGCGGCTCGCCTTGCTCGATATAGCGCGCGATGTTCTCGATCATCACGATCGCATCATCGACCACGAAGCCGGTGGCGATCGTCAGCGCCATCAGGGTCAGGTTATTCAGGCTGAAGCCCAGCAGGTACATCACGCCGAAGGTGCCGATCAGCGACAGCGGCACCGCGACGCTGGGGATGACGGTGGCCGCCAGGTTGCGCAGGAACAGGAAGATCACCATCACCACCAGCGCCACCGACAGCAGCAGCTCGAACTGCACGTCCTTGACCGAGGCGCGGATGGTGGTGGTGCGGTCGGCCAGCAGGCTGACCTCGACCGCCGGCGGCAGCGAGGCCTGCAACTGCGGCAGCAATTGCTTGACGCGGTCCACCACCTGGATCACGTTGGCGCCGGGCTGGCGCTGGATGTTGACGATGATCGCCGGCTGCCGGTTGACCCAGGCTGCCTGCCGCACATTTTCAGCGGCGTCGACCACATCGGCGACATCGGACAGCCGGATCGGCGCGGCATTGCGGTAGGCGACGATCAGCGCGCGGTATTCCGCCGCCGAGCGCAACTGGTCGTTGGCGTCGATGGTATAGGCTTGCGCCGCGCCGTCGAAGCTGCCCTTGGCCTGGTTGACGTTGGCGTTGCCGATGGCGGTGCGCACGTCTTCGATATTCAGGCCGTAGGCCGCCAGTGCGCTCGGATTGACCTGGATCCGTACTGCCGGCCGCTGGCCGCCGGAGAGGCTGACCAGGCCGACGCCGGACAACTGCGAAATCTTTTGCGCCAGCCGGGTGTCGGCCAGTCCTTGCACCTGCGTCAGCGGCAGCGTCTGCGAGGTCAACGCCAGCGTCAGGATCGGCGCGTCGGCCGGGTTGACCTTGCTGTAGATCGGCGGCGCCGGCAGATCGGCCGGCAGCAGGTTGGCGCCGGCATTGATCGCCGCCTGCACTTCCTGTTCGGCGATGTCGAGGCTCAAGGCCAGGCTGA
Source organism: Burkholderiaceae bacterium (assembly GCA_049672545.1). Lineage (GTDB taxonomy): Bacteria > Pseudomonadota > Gammaproteobacteria > Burkholderiales > Burkholderiaceae_D > DATJCV01. The sequence goes on along the minus strand of JBATWJ010000436.1, from coordinate 9,754 downwards.
ACTGCAGGGTGATCACCGAGGCGCCCCCCGAACTGGTCGACGACATCTGGTTCAATCCTGGCATCTGACCGAACTGGCGCTCCAGCGGCGCGGTCACCGACGAGGTCATTACGTCCGGGCTGGCGCCCGGGTACAGCGTGACGACCTGGATCGTCGGGTAATCGACTTCCGGCAGCGCCGACAGCGGCAGCACGCGGTAGGCGATGATGCCGACCAGGAAGATGGCCAGCATCAGTAGCGTGGTGGCTACCGGACGCAGGATGAAAGGGCGGGAGATGTTCATGGAACGGGGGGTGTTTTTCTGTTTGCGTGACGCTTGACGGTGATGATGGCGGTGGGCTCTCCCACTTGTCGTTCCGGCGAAAGCCGGAACCCAGTGGCGTTCGCCGTTTCGTTGCTACCTCATCCAGTTGTCGTTCCCGCGAAGGCGGGAATGCATGCATTCCCCCCAGTGGTGTTCGTTGCTTCTTGATGCCGCTGCCCTTCGGGTTCCCGCTGCTGCAACGCCAAAATCGGGAAATGAAACCAACTCGCTGCCCTTGCAGGGCGCGTATCCGCGTGCAAGCGGATACCGTTGCGCAGGTGCGGGGCGTGCCCCGCGAAACCCCTGCTTTACCTCAGACATGTTTCATTTCTGATCCGATTTCGGCGCCGCAGCAGCGGCAGCGTCCAAGCGGGCAGGTCAAAGTCAAAAGCAACGGCAACTTCAAAAGCAGGGAGCCGCCAAGCACCCTCACCCGCCATTCCGATGCTCCTTCCGCCGCGCCGGTGTGGGCTGGGATGCGGCGGGTGCCGGCGTAGCGCTGGCTTTTTCACCCTGCATACTCAATTCCACCTGCGCGCCTTCGCGCAGCTTGTCGGCGCCGTCCACCACCACGATTTCACCCGGCTTCAAGCCTGCTTCGATCGCGACACGGGAGCCTTCGACGGGGCCGGGGGTGACCGGGCGCAGCGTGACGGTGTGGTCGTCCCGCACCACGTACACGAATGCGCCCTGGGCGCCGAGCTGCACGCCGGCGTTCGGGATCACGGTGGCGCCTTGCAGCACGTCGACCAGCATCCGGGTATTGACGAACTGGTTCGGAAACAGCGCGAAGTCTTCGTTGGAAAACTGTGCCTTCAGCTTGACGGTGCCGGTGGTGGGGTCGATCTGGTTGTCGATGGTCAATAACGTGCCGGTTGCCAGCTTGTGCCGCTGCGCGCGGTCGTAGGCGTCCACCGTCAGCGTCTGTTTGGCGCGCAGTTTCCGCATCACGCGCGGCACGCTGTCTTCCGGCATCGTGAACACCACCGCGATCGGCTGCAACTGGGTGATCACCACCAGTCCGGTGGTGTCGGTGGCGTGCACCACATTGCCGGGATCGACCTGGCGCAGGCCGAGCCGGCCACCGATCGGCGCCGTCACGCGCGCGTAGATCAGCTGCAACCGGGCGTTGTCGACCTGTCCCTGGTCCGCCTTGACCGCGCCTTCGTACTGCCGCACCAGCGCCCGCTGCGTGTCCAGTTGCTGTTGCGCGATCGAATCCTGCTGGAACAGCGTACGGTAGCGTTCGACGTCGATCTGCGCATTCTTCAGCAACGCCTGGTCCTTGGCCAACTGGCCTTCGGCCTGGGTCAGCATCACCTGGTAGGGACGCGGATCGATCTCGGCCAGCAGCTCGCCCTGTTTCACGATCTGGCCCTCCGTGAACAGCACTTTCATCAGCTGGCCGTCGACGCGCGGCTTGACCGTCACCGTGTTTTGCGCCGTCACCGAACCCAGTCCCTGTATATAGACGTGGATGTCGCCGACCGCTGCCGTCGCGCCCACCACCGACATTGAGCGTGCGGCATTGCGCGCGCCCCCGCGCGCCGCATGCGGCTGCTCCGTGCCGGGCCGCAGTGCCAGTATGTAGACGACCGTCGCCGCCAGCGCCGCCAGCAGCAGCCAGAACCGCCAGTGCCGCCAGCGGCGCGGTGGGCCGGGCGGGGCAGAAATTTCCGTGCGGTTGCCTTGTTCCACTGCGCGTTCCTGGGTGTCGGGTGCCGACCGGAAATCACGCGTGGTCGGCGCCGGCTGCCGCATCACGTGCCGCCACGCCGAGGTGGCAGGATCAACTTCGATTTTCCCCTTCGACCGGCCCCGGCCGCTTGCGTTTTGATAACGGATGGCGACGGGCCGGAATTCCTGCGTCGTCCCGGTGCCGCAAGAGCCGTAAAAAAGCCTGCCGGATCGTCAGCACAGGGTAGGGCGAGATGCAAAACCGCAGGGTAAGGATTTGTAACGCGAGCCGCAGATGCGCAGGAATATACAGCGTGTGGAGCGAAATATAAGGGAGTATATATTCGTTTCCTTTTATATATGCCAGTAATAAGGTGTCCTCAAAGGGAGTATTTGGCTGGGGCGCAATTTCCCGGGTTCGGGCTGCCGCCGACGCTTGTCCCGCAACGCCATGGATTTGGCTGCCCCGGTCACTGACGGAGCCGGTCTTAGCTCTTACAGTCCGAGCTCACCCAAAGAGACCCGGCTGCCTCGCGTGCGGACACAATGCCGGCGCGCATCCGGCAGCCAATGCGAGGCCATTTTTAGGAGGAAACGATGAAGTTGAAAGCGGGCATGGCAGCCTTGTCTGGCGCGGCGGTGTTGACGATATCCGGCCTGGCGCCGGCATCGGCGGCGATTTCCGGCGATGTGATCCGGATCGGTTTCATCACCGACATGTCCGGTCCGTATGCCGATCTCGACGGTCCCGGCGGAGTCGAGGCAGTCAAGATGGCGATCGCCGACGCCGGCGGCAGCATCGGTGGCAGGAAGATCGAGCTTCTGACGGCAGATCACCAGAACAAGGCCGACGTCGCTGCCGGCAAGGCCCGCGAATGGTTCGATCAGCAGGGCGTGGACATGCTGTTGGGGGGAACAAACTCGGCGGTGAGCCTGTCGCTGGCAAAGCTGGCGGCGGACAAAAAGAAGGTATTCATCGCGGTCGGAGCGGGCAGCGCACGTCTGACCAACGAGGACTGCACGCCTTACACCGTTCACTACGCCTACGACACCGTGGCGCTGGCCAGAGGGACCGGCGGTGCGCTGGTCAAGCAGGGCGGTCAGAGCTGGTATTTCCTGACTGCCGATTATGCGTTCGGCACTTCGCTGGAGAAGGACACCGCCGATGTCGTGAAGGCGAACGGCGGCCAGGTGCTGGGGACAGCCAGGCATCCGCTGGCAGCGTCAGATTTTTCCTCGTTCCTGTTGCAGGCGCAGGCCTCGAAGGCGCAGATTCTCGGCCTGGCCAATGCCGGCGGCGACACCATCAACGCGATCAAGGCAGCCAACGAGTTCGGCGTCAACAAATCGATGAAGCTGGCCGGCCTGCTGATGGGGATCAACGACGTTCATGCGCTGGGCTTGGCGCTGACGCAGGGAATGTATCTGACCGACGGCTGGTATTGGGACCTGAACGAGAAATCCCGTCACTGGTCGAAGCGCTTCTTCGAAAAAATGAAAAAGATGCCGTCCATGCTGCATGCAGCCGATTACTCCGCCACCTGGCAATACCTGAATGCAGTCAAGGCGGCGCAAAGCGACGACCCGGACCGCGTGATGGCCCACCTGAAAAAGACCCGGATCGACGACATGTTCGCCCAGGGCGGCGTGGTACGGCCGGATGGCCGCATGGTGCACGACATGTATCTGATGGAAATCAAGAAGCCGGCGGAATCCCGCTATCCGTGGGATTACTACAAGGTGCTGCGCACCATTCCCGGCGATCAGGTATTCATGGCCAAGGCTGAGTCCCGCTGCGCTCTATGGAAATGATCCTCTAGTCCGAACATTCGTTTGCGGAGCAGAGTGGAAGCCACGCCAGCGCATCACAAGAGCGTGCGGCTATCCCTTTCTCCTTGGCTCGGGCTGCTTCCGGAGCGGGAGGGCCCGGGCTGTTCAGTCCCGGGTATCGCCGGTGGCGGTATCCGGGATTTTTTCGATTGAGCAAAGGCAAGCCGCATGAACTTGGCCGCGAATGCCAGCAGTTTGGCCGCTAAAGTCACTGAAGTCGTCGGCGGAGATGGCGACAATGCCTGAATACCGGTACCGCGCTCGCGAGACACCGGCCGTTTCGATGGCGGCGACCGCCTCGTCCATCGGAGCGGATCACACGATATAAAAAAATACAAGGAGACAGGCATGGACGACTACCGTACTTGAGCCGGATGACGCGGCATGCCATCACTTGCAGTCCGGCATTGCCTACATTCCGGCGGCCACGAACGAATCTCATCACGAGGCTGGCCGCCTCATTTCATGTCGGATCGGCAATCAAGCCGGTGTGCGCCGGAAACGGCGTCGACCGGCGCCCAGGCTGGATTTTATTCATCGTAAGGAGGAGACATGGCAAATCGTAAACTGGCCGGCATCGCGGTGCTGGCGGTATCGTGCGCGGTACTGGCTGCCTGTGGCGGCGGCGACAGTTCCGTCCCGGACGGACCGGAGGTGCGCAGCACCACCTATGGCCAGATCCAGGGCGTGGATGATACGAAGAATACCGGCACCTATTTCTGGAAAGGCGTGCCATTTGCCAAGCCGCCGGTCGGTGCGCTGCGCTGGAAGGCGCCAGTGGAGCCGGCGGCCTGGACCGGGAAACTGGCCACCAAGAGCTTCGGCAATGCCTGCATCCAGAATGGCCGCCTGTACGGCCCCGGCACCAACAATACCTATGACGCGACGATCGGCACCACGCTCAATACGCCGGTCGGCAGCGAGGATTGCCTGACGCTGAACATCTGGCGCCCGGCGAACGACACCAAGGACCTGCCGGTGATCCTGTTCCTGTACGGCGGCAGCAATATTTCCGGCTACACCGCCGATCCGGTATACGACGGCGCCAAGCTGGCAAAGGCCGCCAACGCGGTGGTGGTCACCGCCAACTATCGCGTCGGGCCGTTCGGATTTTTCAACCTGGCACAACTGAAGACCGGCGCCAACGCCAACGATGACTCCGGCAACTTCGCCGCGCTGGACAACATTCAGGCGCTGAAATTCATCCAGAGCAACATTGCCAACTTTGGCGGCAACAAGAACAACGTCACGGTCATGGGCCAGTCGGCGGGCGCCATCAACGTCTGGGCACTGGTGGCGTCGCCGCTGACGAGCGGCCTGTTCCACCGGGCGGCGCCGCTGTCGGGCGGCATCTCGCTGCAATCGAACCTGCCGGCCGGGGCGCTGGCGACACTCAGTCCGGCATCGACCTATGCGACCCAGGCCAACCTGTTGCTGTACCACCTGCTGATCGCCGACGGCAAGGCGACCGACATCGCCTCCGCGCAACAGTACGCGGCGAACCAGACCAATGCGCAAATTGCCGACTACATGCGCGCCAAGGATGCCAAGACGATCCTGACCACGCTGCTGCTGAATGGCTTGACCGGTTCCGGCCCGATTCCGGAAGGCACGGTGGTGCCGGTCGATCCGATCGGCGCGATGGCGGCCGGTAATTACCGCAAGGTACCGATCCTGGCCAGCATGACCGCCGAGGAAGGCAAGCTGTTCCAGTCGCTGTTTGCACTGCTGCCCGGCTTCCCGCCCGGATTCATCATTTCCGACGCCACCCGTTTCGAGCTGATGAGAACCTACAAGCCGGATGCGGCGCCGGCCGTCACGCTGACGGATCTGGTCGATCCGTTCTACCTGCCGCCGGAGACGCCGGTCACCGGGTACAACGCGGCAGCAGGCTTTTTCACCAACAACTTCTTCGCGCCGAGTCGCGACAACGCCCTCAATACGCTGATCACGCAGCAGCCGAACAACGTCTGGTACTACCAGTTCAATTGGGCACAGGAGCCGGCGCCGTGGAACGTGGTGTATGGCGCCGCTCATGCGTTCGATCTGCCGTTCATTTTCGGCAATTTCGGCCCCTCGCTGTTCTCGAGCGTCGTCAACAGCAGCGCCAACGCGCCCGGCCGGCTGGCGCTGTCGGACGCGATGATGAGTTCGATCGCCGCGTTCGCCAAGAACGGTGATCCGAACACTGCGGCGCTGGGTGTGAATTGGGCGCCATGGCCGAAGAAGCTGATCTTCGACGCCAGCCTGACGCAGAAGCAGATCACGCTCCAGTAAGGCGGGAACGGGGTGGCGCTGGTGCGCCGCCCCGATCGTTCAGCACCGGAAAAAGCGGCCGCGGCTGGCGGAAGCACGAGTCGATCGCCGCGCTTTGGTACGAGAGGCGAGAAATGTCCGGAAAATTCCTGTTTGCAGTATTGACTGCCATCTGCCTGTTCCAGCCCGTGCACGCCGATGAAGTCCGGATCGGCGTGGTGACCGGAATCAGCGGGCCGATTGCGGAAACGGCGCAGGATATCCTCAAGATCACGCGCGCCTACCTGGATTCCGTCAACGCGCAGGGCGGCATCAACGGTAACCGCCTCGTTCTCGTGACGAAGGACGATCAGTACGATCCGAAAAAAACGGCGCCGCTTGCCGAGGAAGTGATCGCCACCGACAAGGTGGTCGCGATCGTCAACAGCGCCGGCACGGCGCAGACGATCAGCCTGATCAAGTCGCGGATTCTCAACAAATACCGGGTGCCGTTGGTGGGGGTGTACAGCGGCTCCGACGCGCTGCGCGGACCTGGTTCGGAAGAGATATTTCATACCCGGGCGACTTATAGCCAGGAAGTGATGAAAATTGCGCAGCTCGCGTCCACGCTGGGGATGCATCGCGTTGCCGTCCTGTACCAGGAAGATGCATTTGGCGAGGGCATTCTGCAAAGTCTCCAGATGGCCGAAAAGGAGTACAACCTGCAGGTGATCCTGAAGGCCGGCTACAAGCCGGGCGCCAAGGATTTCAAGGCCCAGGCCGATGCAGTCCGCGCCGTCCAGCCGCAGGCGATCTTCCTGATGGGCGTGCCGGACTCCGCCTATCAATTCATGAAAGTCTACGATGCGCCGAGCGGCGCCGCGCAGATCTATGCACTGTCCTTTGTCACGCCGAGGTTTCTGGCGGACGCGGCCGGAGAAGCGAAGGTGCGCGGCATCGGCATTTCGCAGGTGGTGCCCAATCCGAATTCGGAGGCATTACCCTTGATCAAGGATTTTCGGGCATTGGCGAACGGCCCTTTCGGCAACGGCATCGCGACCAGCCCGGTGACTCTCGAAGGCTACCTGAACATACGCCTGGTGGTGGAGGCCATCAGGCTGGCCGGTCCGAATCCGACCGGAGAAAAAGTGATGCACAGCCTGGCATCGATGCGCAATCACCGCATAGGCGGCCTCCCGATCGATTTTTCGGACATGCGGCGCAGCGGTTCCAGTTATCTGGACATCGCGGTGATCGGACGTAACGCGCGCTTGTTGTATTAGCTGGGCGTATCCTGAAAACAGCAAGATCGCAGTTGGCGTGCCTGCTCGCGTAGCGGCCCGAGTGGATGGGGCAAAGAGGTCAAATGCAGGGGGAATCTTAGACTGGGCGTTCGCGTCGTTCTCGCTTTCGGGCAATCTGCTGTTCCTGGTCGTCGTCGCTACGGGTGCGATGCGCGGTATCCTCGGCGAGCGCCGCCAGAGAGATCAAGCTGCTCATCACCGGGTCGGTGAAGAAGACATCTGGCGCAGCAGGGCCAGTACGAATTGATCGCCGACGTCAACCTGGGTCGACTACCGGTGGGTCCATCCCGTCACGACAGAGATCCTGTGCGAGTCGACCTATTTTGCGAAGGCAGAGGTTCTCGTCATAGCCCGCGGCTTCTATAAAAACTGAATCCTCCGTTTACGGTTGTGCGCCGCTGTGGCCAGGGCTTGCCCCTTGCGCTGCTTCCACTGCTTCCACTGCTTCCACTGCTTCCACTGCTTCCACTGCGGCAAGGCCGCGCACATGCTCCTGGGGGCTACCAGTCTTGCGGGCGCCGCCGCGTGTTGCGATGCAGCATTGACGGATACGTATAGGAACCAATAATTGTCTTATAGTAAGTCTCGCAGTGTCTGTAGATTTCGCGGCCGATTCCAGGCGTTACGAGACAAGAGGAACATGCGCTCATTTACAGAAGCAGCTCAAGGTGAAAGGGGTAGAACAGGACACGGAGAAGGGCAGGCGATGAACGGACGGACGATTTCTGCCGCTTGGGTCAAGGGAATCCGGGAAACTTTCCATGGCGCCGGTCTGGATCCAGATACGCTCTTTAGCGAAGCCGGCTTGGACCTTACCGAACTGAACAATCACGAGGCCCGCTTTGCCCCGGAAAAAATCAGCTTGCTGTGGGAAAAGGCGACCGAGCGTTCCGGCAATCCGGCGCTCGGCGTGATCGTGCGCGAAGCGACGACGCCGGTCAGCTTCGACGCGGTGGCCTTCGTCATGATGTCCTGCCCGAACCTGCTGACCGGACTGGAGCGCCTGATCCGCTATTTACGCATCATTAGCGATGCCGCCGATCTCGCGCTGCTGAGGGAGGAAGACAGGTATGCGCTGACGGTGGAACTGGTCTCCGGGAATCGGCCGATGCCACGGCAGCGCGTGGAATTCGTGGTCATAACGATCCTGAACTTCTGCCGCCGGCTGACGGGGCGGCATCTGTATCCGCTGCAGGTCGATCTGGTCCACCCTGCACCTGCCAATCCGGAGCCGTACCACGAGGCTTTCGGATGCCCGATCCGCTTCGGGGCACCGCAGCATCGGCTGCTGTTTTCCGAACACGACCTGACCCTGCCGCTGCCGACTTCGAATCCGGATCTGGCCGAGCTGCATGATCGCCACGCGGCCGAATACCTCCAGCGTCTGGATGGGGCGAAAATCACCACCAAAGCGCGCGATCTGATCATCCGGCGACTGCAGGACGGCGACCCGTCGCGCGCCGAGATCGCCAGGGCGCTGTGCATGAGCGAGCGGACCCTGCAGCGCCGGCTGCAGGGCGAAGGAGCTTCCTACCACGAGCTGCTGGATGAAACCCGGCGCGATCTGGCACGGCAGTATCTGCGGCAGTCGGAGTTGACCCTGGCGCAGATTACCTATCTGCTGGGATTTGGCGATCAGAGCACCTTTTCTCGTGCCTGCAAGCGCTGGTTCGACCAGTCGCCGGGCGAATACCGGCTGTTCCTTAAGCGGCCATCGCCGCCGCATCAGCTCTCCTGAGCCCGGTACGGGGAATTTTTACGGCATTGCCGGGATTTGCGCGGCGCTGTCAGGAACGGGCGCTTGCCGCCATGACGCCGCGTCGATATTGGATTTGTCGAACCGCCGAGATTTTCACGGGCGCGCCGTGGCATCCAGACCCGCAAGCATAGTCCCAGCGGCACCGCTCCGGACGGCATTCACCCTCTCACAGCCCGTACACCACGCCGCGATCAACAGCGAATGGTGGCCACGGTCTCAGGACTTTCTTGCACCGCCCGTTCAGGCCGGTTCGAACAGCGGCAGCACGCCATCCAGCCCGACGAAATTCAGCGCCACGCTGGCCCGCGCCCGCACCACCGGCTTGGCGCGGTAGGCGACCGACAGGCCGGCGATCGCCATCATCTTCAAGTCGTTGGCGCCGTCGCCCATGACGATCGCCTGCGCCGCCTCGATGCCGAGTTCAGCGCAGACGCGCTCGACGGTACGGCGCTTTTCGTCGGCGTCGACGATCTCGCCGGCGACGCGGCCGGTCAGCTTGCCGCCGGCTTCCTCCAGCAGGTTGGCATGCGTGTAGTCGAGGCCGAGGCGCGCACCGATGCGCTCGGTGAAGTAGGTGAAGCCGCCCGACACCAAGAGCGTCTTCAGCCCGGCCGCCCTGGCCGCCGCCAGCAGCGGCTCGGCGCC
>JBATWJ010000435.1:0-1505 GCA_049672545.1 Burkholderiaceae bacterium | reverse complement strand
CCACTGCGTCGGCAGCGGCGCCGCAGCTGACCGGGCTCGAAGTGTCGCTGCAGCCGGGCGACCAGCAGCAGGCGATGGTCAAGGTGTTCCTGCTGGGGGCGGTGTGAGGCTGGCGCGGCCGTTTCCTCGGCGGCGCCAGCGCGGCGTGGCAGTGATCACCGCCTTGCTGCTGACGACGCTGGCGATCACCATCGTCGCCAGCCTGTTCTGGCAGCAGCAGGTGCAGGTGCGCTCGATCGAAAACCAGCGCTTGCAACTGCAAAAGCAATGGGTGCTGCGCGGCGCGCTCGACTGGGCACGGCTGATTTTGCGCGAGGATGCGCGCTACTCGCGCGTCGACCACCTCGGCGAGCCGTGGGCGGTGGAACTGGCCGACACCCGCCTCGACCAGTACGTCGAAAGCGGGCAGGCCGAAGGCGACGTCGCCGACGCGGTGCTGTCCGGGCACATCGTCGACGCCCAGTCGCGCTTCAACCTGACCAATCTGGCCAGCAACGGCGTGGTCGATCCGGCACAATTGATGGCGTTCCAGCGCCTGCTCGGCAACCTGCAGCTGGAAGCCGGGCTGGCGGAGGCGACCGCCGAAACGCTGGTCGCCGGCCAGGTCCGCAGCGGACAGGCGGACGGCAGCGCCGGCGGCGGCAGTGCGGCGGCGACGCCGGCGCAGACGATTGGCATCACGCAGGTCGACGACCTGCTGGCAGTGCCCGGCTTCACGCTGGAAGCCTATCTGAAGCTGAAGGATTTCGTTACCGTACTGCCGGCGACGACCAAGGTCAATATCAATACCGCACCGGCCGAAGTGCTGGCGGCGATAATTGATACACTGTCGCCGTCCGACGCGGAGGCCGTGGTTTCCAGCCGTGATCGCGCCTACTTCCGGGACGAGGCGGACGTGAAACAGCGCTTCCCGGCGATCGATCCGGCCCAAGTTTCGCTGGCCACCCAGTATTTCCTGGTCAACGGTCGGGTCCGGATCAACCGCGCGGCGCTGCAGATGCAGGCATTGATCCAGCGCAACGGAACGACCACCAAGATTCTCTGGAGCCGGGAAAATTGACGACAATCGGCGATCAGCGCCGCCTTAGCGAAACGGAACGCCTTTGAGCACACTCTATATCCGCCTGCCGGCCCGCGCCGCGGTCGAACACGGCCCGAATGCCGCGGCCATCGGCTGCGCCTACGCGCTGGCGTCCGACAGTGGTAGCGTCGAGCGCGAAGGCGAGACCGCGCTGTCGCAACTGGCCGAGCTGGTGACGGCCGCGCAGCGCGTGGTGCTGATCGTGGCGGCGGCCGACGTCAACCTGTTGCGGGTGGCGGTGCCGCCGCTATCGCCGGCGCGGCTGAAGGCGGCGCTGCCAAACCTGGTCGAAGACCAGCTGATTTCGGATCCGGCCGAATCGGTGGTGGTGGCCGGCCGTTCGGTCGATGGCTTGCGCACCGTCGCCGTGGTGCAGCGCGACTGGCTGCAGATGCTGGCCGGCATGCTGGTTGCGCTCGACGCG
>JBATWJ010000434.1:0-6233 GCA_049672545.1 Burkholderiaceae bacterium | reverse complement strand
ATCCGCAGCAGCGCGCGCAGCCGGCCCGGCTGCAGCAAGAATACGCCGCCGCCCAGCAGTAGCAGCAGGCCCGGCACGCCGCGCAGCTTCTGCAGGATGCCGACGCTGCTTTCCAGCCGGTCCAGCGATTGCCGGATGCGGATCTTCTGGATCGCCATCGCTTCGCGCTGCAGCGCGCAGCGCGCGACCAGCTGTTCGCGTCGCTGGGCCAGGAGTTTCAGATGTGTGTTCATCGCAGTGGCGCGGCGCATTGCCGCTTCGGGCTAGGGCGTGGGCGAATTCAGGGTTTCGACGTCTTTCGCCATCTCCGCCAGCGTATGCGCCAAGAGCCGCGACTTCTTGCGGTAATTGTTGCGCACGCCCAGCATGATGACGCTGGCCGCCAGCGCGAAGAAGACGATCAGCGCCACCAGCACCGGGATCCGGTGCGTATCCCAGTAGATGACGACGATCAGCAGGATCGCCAGCAGCACCGCGATGCCGAAGCAGGCCATCGCCGCCAGCGCCAGCAGCAGATACAGAAAATAGCGCAGCGCCTCCTCTTCCAGCTCGACCGTCAGCAGTTCGATCCGCGTCTGCAGCGTGGACAGGAAGGTGGCGAGCAGGCGCGCGGCCGAATCGAAGATCGCCATCGCTATTTGCGGCCGAGCAAAAGACCGGCGATGACACCGGCCAGGAGGCCGACCCCGACCGCCTGCCACGGATGATCCTCGACGAAACGGTCGGTCGACTCCAGCGCGTTCTTGCCGGAGGACAGGATGCGCTCCTCCATCCGGGCCAGTTCGGCGCGGGCGTTGCGCAGCTTGCGCTCGAATTGCGCGATCGCGGTCCGGTAGCCGTGTTCGGTCTGATCGGCGCTTTCGGACAGCAGCTGTTCGGCGTCCGCGATCACCGTCCGCAGGTCGTTCAGGAGTTTTTCCCTGGCATCGATGGCTTGCTGCGTCTGACTCATTGGCGCTCCGCATGAAAGATGGTGAGAAGCGGCCATTGTCGGCCCGAAGCCGCGGGTTGTCAAAAACGAACGTCAGCTTGCTTGACGTAAACCATAGTCGAGCGCGATTCCGGCGAACAGCGCCGCGCCGAGCCAGTTGTTGTGCCGAAAGGCGGCGAAGCAGGCCATTCGCTCGCGCCCGCGGATCAGCCGGTAGTGGTACAGCGCGCAGGCGGCGGCCAGCGCCAGGCCGGCCACGAACCAGCCGCGCAGTCCGTACTGCCAGCCGACCGCGAAAATGATCGCGAACGTCAGCGCGTAGCACAGCATCACGATCGCGACGTCGTGGCGGCCGAAGGTGATCGCCGACGAGCGCACGCCGATCTTCAGGTCGTCATCGCGGTCGACCATCGCGTATTCGGTGTCGTAGGCGACGGCCCAGAAGATGTTGGCCAGCAGCAGCAGCCAGGCGGCGGTCGGCACGGTACCGGTGACCGCAGCGAACGCCATCGGGATGCCGAAGCCGAACGCGATGCCGAGATAGGCTTGAGGAATCGCAAAGAAACGCTTGAAATACGGATAGCTGGCGGCGATCAGCACCGCGCACACCGACAATTGCTTGGTCAGTGCATTCAGCGGCAAGATCAGCGCCAGCGCCAACAACGCCAGCACCGCCGCCACCGCCACCGCTTCCCAGGCGGCGATCTTGCCGGAGGTCAGCGGGCGTTCGGCGGTGCGCTTGACGTGGCGGTCGACCGTGCGATCGGCATAGTCGTTGATCGCGCAGCCGGCCGAGCGCATCAGCACCGTGCCGAGCGTGAAGATCACCACCAGCCGCCAGTCGGGCCGGCCGCCGGACGCGAACCACAACGCCGCCAGCGTCGGCCACAGCAGCAGCAGGATGCCGATCGGTTTGTCGAGCCGGACCAGCCGGACATAGAGTTGCAGTCGATTCATCAGGTCGGTTATATTGCCTTGCCAGAGGAAATTATAAGCGCCCGCCCATCGGCCGCGGCCATCGTCACGCGGATGAAACATCGGCGGGCTACCATCAAGTTTTGAGGAGAAATCATGCGCATCGTCTGGAAATCCGTGGCCGCCGCCGGTCTGCTCGCGGGGGTCACCGCCTCGGCCCATGCCGTGACCGAAATCAGCTGGTGGCATTCGATGACCGGCGCGCTCGGCGATCGTGTCGCCGGCCTCGCCGACCAGTTCAACAAGAGCCAGTCCGAGTACAAGGTCAACGCCGTCTTCAAGGGCAGCTATGACGAGGCGATGGCGGCGGCGATCGCCGCCTACCGCGCCGGCAACGCACCCAACATCCTGCAGGTGTTCGAGGTCGGCACCGCCACCATGATGTATTCGAAAGGCGCGATCAAGCCGGTGACCGATGTGATGAAGACGGCCGGTGAAAAATTCGATCCGTCCGTCTACATCCCGGCGGTGGCCGGCTACTACACCTCGCCCAAGGGCGACATGGTGTCGTTCCCGTTCAACAGCTCGACCACGGTGTTCTACTACAACAAGGACATGTTCGCGAAGGCCGGGCTCGATCCGAACGCGGCGCCCAAGACCTGGTCCGACGTGATCGCCGCCGCCGCCAAGCTGAAGGCCGCCGGCGAGAAGTGCGCGTACACCACCGGCTGGCAGTCGTGGGTGCAACTGGAGAGCTTCTCGGCCTGGCACAACGTCGAGTTCGCGTCGAAGAACAACGGTTTCGGCGGCCTGGATGCGCGTCTGAAGTTCAACAGCCCGCTGCACGTGCGCCACATCGGCAACCTGGCGAACTGGGCCAAGCAGGGCTATTTCACCTATCCGGGCCGCAAGACCGAAGGCGAAGCCAAGTTCTATTCCGGCGAATGCGGCATGCTGACCAGCTCCTCGGCCGCCTATGCCAACATCAAGAAGAACGCCAAGTTCGAGTTCAGGGTCTCGACGCTGCCGTACTACAGCGACGTGCCGGGAGCGCCACAGAACACGATCATCGGCGGCGCCTCGCTGTGGGCGATGAGCGGCAAGAAGACCGACGAGTACAAGGCGGTCGCCAAGTTCTTCAAGTTCCTGTCGCAGCCGGAAGTGCAGGCCAAGTGGCACCAGGAAACCGGCTACCTGCCGATCACCAAGGCCGCCTACGAACTGACCAAGAAGTCCGGCTTCTATGAAAAGAATCCGGGCACCGACGTTTCGGTGCAGCAGATGATCGTCAAGACCACCGACAAGTCGCGCGGCATCCGGCTCGGCAACTTCGTCCAGATCCGCACCGTGATCGACGAAGAGCTGGAAAACGTCTGGGCCGGCAAGAAGAGCGCCAAGGAAGCGCTGGATTCTGCGGTCAAGCGCGGCGACGACTTGCTGGTGCGCTTCCAGCGGGCGAACAAGTAACATTCCTTGGGCGGCCCGGCAGCGCCGGGCCATATCCATCCGCATTTCACTGGCGCCAGAGCCGTCCTGTACGGCCTGGCGCCGGATTTTTCCATATTCGCCCGACACTTCATGGAAAAGCGCGCCCGTTTCAAATCGGCCTGGCTGCCGTATGCGCTGGTGGCGCCGCAGATCGCGGTGACGCTGGTATTTTTCTTTTGGCCGGCGGTGCAGGCGCTGTATCAATCGGTATTGCTGCAGGACGCGTTCGGTGTCTCGTCGCAGTTCGTCGGCCTGGAAAATTTCCGCACGCTGCTGGACGATCCGTCCTACCTGCAGTCGTTCAAGACCACCGCGATCTTTTCGGTGCTGGTGGCGTTCTTCGGGCTGTCGCTGTCGCTGGTGCTGGCGGCGTTTGCCGACCGCGTGGTGCGCGGCTCGGCCTTTTACCGCACCTTCCTGATCTGGCCGTACGCGGTGTCGCCGGTGGTGGTCGGCGTGCTGTGGATGTTCATGCTGAGCCCGACGCTCGGGATCATCGCGCATGCGCTGCGCAAGATCGGCATCGAATGGAACCACGTTCTCAATCCGAACCACGCGATGCTGCTGATCGTGATCGCTGCGGTCTGGAAGCAGATCAGCTACAACTTCCTGTTCTTCCTGGCCGGCATGCAATCGATCCCGAAATCGCTGATCGAGGCGGCGGCGATCGATGGCGCCGGCCCGGTGCGGCGCTTTTTCTCGATCGTGTTTCCGCTGCTGTCGCCGACCACCTTCTTCCTGCTGGTGGTCAACGTGGTGTACGCGTTCTTCGATACCTTTGCGATCATCGAGGCCACCACCCAGGGCGGTCCCGGCAAGGACACCGAGATCCTGGTCTACAAGGTGTTCCAGGATGGCTTCAAGGGTGGCGATCTCGGCGGTTCGGCCGCGCAGTCGGTGATCCTGATGACGATCGTCATCGCGCTGACCGTGGTGCAGTTCCGCTATGTCGAGAAAAAGGTGCAGTATTCATGAGCGCGTGCACGCAGGCAGGTGAGCCAAAATGATCGAACGGCGTCCCATTCTCGACCTGTTGAGCCACCTGGTGCTGGTGCTGGGGGTATTGATCGTCGCCTTCCCGATCTACATCGCGCTGGTGGCCAGTACCCAGACCGCCGAGCAGGCGGCGGCGGCGCCGATGTCGCTGCTGCCCGGCAGCCACCTGCTGGACAACTACGCGGCGGTGCTGTCGCAGGGCGCGTCCGGCAACATCGCGATGCCGCCGGTCGGACGCATGATGTGGGTCAGCCTGGTGTCGGCGCTGATCATCGCCTTCGGCAAGATCTCGATCTCGATGCTGTCGGCGTTCGCCTTCGTGTATTTCCGCTTCCGTGGCCGTGCGCTGTTCTTCTGGATGATCTTCGTGACGCTGATGCTGCCGGTCGAGGTGCGCATCACGCCGACCTACCAGGTGGTGTCCGACTTGGGCATGATCAATAGCTACGCCGGCCTGACCATCCCGCTGATCGCGTCGGCCACCGCCACCTTCCTGTTCCGGCAATTCTTCCTGACCATGCCGGAGGAACTGACCGAGGCGGCGCGCATCGATGGCGCCGGCCCGATGCGCTTTTTCCGCGACATTCTATGGCCGCTGTCGCGCACCAACCTGCTGGCGCTGTTCGTGATCATGTTCATCTACGGCTGGAACCAGTACCTGTGGCCGCTGCTGGTGGCCAACGAGCAGAACATGTACCCGATCGGCATCGGCATCAAGTCGATGATCGCCGGCGGCGACGCCGCGATCGAATGGAACATGGTGATGGCGACGCTGGTACTGGCGATGCTGCCGCCCGGGCTGATCGTGGTGCTGATGCAGAAATGGTTCATCAAGGGCCTGGTCGATTCGGAAAAATGACGGCCCTGTCCAGGAGCGCATCGCGCGATCGGACACAACACCGCCGTCCAGCGGCTTTCATTCAAAAATCTGTCCGTGCAACGGCAGCAGGAAATCTATGGCAAGAGTCCAGCTCAACAACCTGAACAAGACCTATGGCGAGGGGCCGAAAGCAGTCGACGTGATCCACGGCATCACGGCCGATATCGCCGACGGCGAATTCGTCGTGATGGTGGGGCCGTCCGGCTGCGGCAAGTCGACGCTGCTGCGGATGGTGGCCGGCCTGGAAGAGGTGACCGGCGGCGAAATCCGGATCGGCGAGCGCGTGGTCAACAATCTGGAGCCGAAGGAGCGCGACATCGCGATGGTGTTCCAGAACTACGCGCTGTATCCGCACATGAGCGTGTACGACAACATGGCCTACGGCCTGCGCATCCGCGGCCTGCCGAAGCAGGAGATCGAGGCGCGCGTGCAGAAGGCGGCGGCGATCCTGGAACTGGGTGCGCTGCTGCGGCGCACGCCACGCCAATTATCGGGCGGCCAGCGCCAGCGCGTCGCGATGGGGCGCGCGATCGTGCGTGAGCCGGCGGTGTTCCTGTTCGACGAGCCGCTGTCGAACCTGGATGCCAAGCTGCGCGTGCAGATGCGGCTGGAACTGCAGAAGCTGCACCGCACGCTCGGCACCACCAGCCTGTACGTGACGCACGACCAGGTCGAGGCGATGACGCTCGGCCAGCGCCTGATCGTGATGAACGCCGGCCGCGCCGAGCAGATCGGCACGCCGGCCGAAGTCTACGGCCGACCGGCGTCCACCTTCGTGGCCGGCTTCATCGGCTCGCCGCCGATGAATTTGCTGCGCGGCCGGGTCGGCGCCGATGGCCGCCAGTTCGATGTCGGCGATGGTGTGAACTTTGCGCTGCCCGCTGCCTGGCCGCAGCTGGCCGGGCGCGAATGCGTGCTCGGCGTGCGGCCGGAGCATCTGCTGCCGGGCCAGCCGGGATTTGTGCTGCTGGTGGAAATGGTCGAGGTGCTGGGCGCCGACCTGCTGGTGCACGGCCAGGTCGG
>JBATWJ010000433.1:0-3119 GCA_049672545.1 Burkholderiaceae bacterium | reverse complement strand
ACGCGCACCATGCCGCGGCCGACCGGCTCGACCAATGCCAGCCGGCCGTTCGGCAGCGTGAAGCTCTGGCCGGGGTACAGTTCGATGTCGGCCAGTTCGTCGTAGGCGGTGATCCAGATCGTGCCGGCCAGCGCCTCGATGCGGCAGCCGCGCGCGCGCCGCAGGCGCAGCGGATGATCTTCGCGCAGTTCGAAGTCGGTGCCGTGGCTGTCGCGGCGGATGATTCTGGGTTCCATGCTGTCCTCCAAGCGTCGGGTTGCGTCAGGACTTCAGAATAGGACGCGCGCCGCCGGCGCAACAGATGCAGCAAAATGAAATTGTGACCATCACAGTTGGGTCTGAAATAAACTGTACTGGTCAAAAATGACGGCCGCTGTATCTTGGTCGGCCGCGGCCCTTCATCGCACACTGCCACCATGTCCGCACAACCGAACCTGTACGAAAATCTGGCCGACGAACTCGGCGCGCTGATCGCCGGGCGCGTGCTGGCGCCGGGCGACCGGCTGCCATCGATCCGCCATCTGGCGCAGCAGAAGCGGCTGTCGATCAGCACCGTGCAGCAGGCCTTGCGTCTGCTGGAAGACCGCGGCTTGATCGACGCCCGGCCGCAGGCCGGCTTCTATGTACGGCAGCGCCAGCGCGCGCTGAACAGCATCGTCAGTGCGCCGGCGGCGAAGGAGCCGATCTTCGTCGGCATCAACAACCTGCTGATGCAGACGCTGGCCGCCAACGAGGCGCCGGGCGTGGTTCAGCTCGGCTCGGCATGGCCGGCCGACGAACTGCTGCCGGTCAAGCGCATCCAGCGCATCGTCAGCAACGTCGCGCGCCGCGCGCCGGGCCTGCTGACCAAGGAAAGCTGCTCCGACATCAACGAGCCGGGCTTCGTGCGCCAGGTGATGCGGCGCGCGCTCGACTGGGGCAAGCTCGATCCGCACGAGATCGTCGTCACCCATTCCTGCGCCGAGGCGATCAGCCTGTGCCTGCGCGCGGTGGCCAAGCCGGGCGACACCATCGCGATCGAGTCGTCGACCTATTTCGTGCTGCTGCAGCTGATCGAAAGCCTGGGCATGAAGGCGCTCGAGATCCCGACCCATCCGAAGACCGGGGTCTCGATCGATGCGCTCGAACTGGCGCTCGGCGAAGGACTGGTGCAGGCCTGCCTGTTCATCCCGCACGCCAACAACCCGCTCGGCTGCATCATGCCGGAGGAAAACAAGAAGCGGCTGGCGGCGCTGTTGGCGCGCTACCAGGTGCCGCTGATCGAGGACGACGTGTTCGGCGACCTGTGCTTCGCCAGCGAGCGGCCGTGGCCGGTCAAGGCCTACGACACCAGCGGACTGGTGATGCTGTGTTCATCGTTTTCGAAGGCAGTCAGCCCGGCGGTGCGGGTCGGCTACGTGGTCGCCGGCCGCTACGCGCAGCAGGTGGCGTTCCTGAAGACGGTATCGAGCGGCACCACCAGCCATTTCTTCCAGGCGGTGATCGCCGATTTCCTCGAAGGCGGCAGCTACGACGGCCAACTGCGCAAGATGCGGCGGGCGCTGCTGCAGCGCGCGGCGCAGATGTCGGACGCGGTGGTACGCGCCTTTCCGGCCGAGTGCGCGATTTCCGAGCCGCAGGGCGGCTTCGTGCTGTGGGTGCAGCTGCCAAAGCAGGTCGATGCATTGAAACTGCACCGGCGCGCGATCGCCGAAGGCGTCGCTTTCATGCCGGGTCAGCTGTTTTCCGCCTGCGGCAAGCAGAACAACTACCTGCGCCTCAACTACGGCAATACCTGGGGGCCGGCCATCGAGCAGGCGGTGGGCAAACTTGGCCGGCTGGTGCGGGACGCTGCCGAGGCGGCCTGAAGTTTTCAATATACTAGCTATAGTATTTTAAAATACGCAGATATTTTCTGCGGTATAAGCTGTTTTTCAAACATACTCCCTTGTTTTCCGCTTTTACATCTTGGCGCTTCGGCAACGCCGCCAGTGCCGGCGGCGCCAACCACATAATGTTGCAATTTGCGTTACATTAATCTACGCATTCGGCGCTGCCTTACACTGGGGCAGGAACTGTCCCGCCGGCTCCGGCAGTCCGGCGGCGATTCGTCGAATCGTTTGGCATACGCCGGCCGCGGCCGGCACGGCAAGGGACATCGATGAATGCTTTCGTGGATCATGAAGAGAGTGGAGGGCGCCAACCGAGCCCGGCCGACCCGGCGGCCGCCGAGCCGGACTGGCAGCTCACCCACCAGCGGCTGGAACAGCAGATGCGCCAGCGTACCGCCGAACTGACCGAAGCCAACCAGCGGCTGCAGGCCGAGATCGCCGAACGGCGGCTGGCCGAACAGATGCTGCTCGAATCGCAGCAGCAGTTGCGCCACCTGGCCGCCTATCAGGAACGCGTGCGGGAGGACGAACGCAAGCGCATCGCGCGCGAAATCCACGACGACCTCGGACAGAACATGCTGGCGCTGCGAATCGACGTGCTGCGACTGCAGGTGCGCACCGCCAACCGCCATCCGGCGCTGAACCAGCGCGTCGGCGCTGCGCTGCAGCAGATCGACCGCACCATCAAGTCGGTGCGCGGCATCGTCAACAACCTGCGTCCGCCGGCCCTCGATTTCGGGCTGCAGGCGGCGATCGAATGGCAAATCAAGGATTTCCGCCAGCGTAGCGGACTGGCCTGCGAACTGGATGCCGATGGCTGCGAATTCGACGCCGTGCTCGATGAAAGCCGGGCCCTGGCGCTGTTCCGCATTCTGCAGGAGTCGCTGACCAACGTCGCCCGCCATGCGCGCGCCAGCCGCGTCGGCATCGAGTTGCGGCGCGAAGCGGGGGCGCTGTGCATGAAGGTGCGCGACGACGGCGTCGGCATGGATCTGGCCGGCGCTCGCAAGTCCGATTCCTTCGGCCTGCTCGGCATTCGCGAGCGCGTCGGCTATTTGCAGGGCAAGCTGGCGATCGACAGCAGCCCTGGCCAGGGCACCACGCTGACGGTCTCGATCCCGCTGTACGGGGCAGCCACCACCATCTAGGCGCAGTCGAACGGGCTGCGCGGCACAGCCCGGGGTGCGGCTTACGCCGCCGCCAGCGCCGCCGGTTTGATCTTCGCCGCCAGCGCGCGGCCCTTGCGGG
>JBATWJ010000432.1:0-33347 GCA_049672545.1 Burkholderiaceae bacterium | reverse complement strand
GGCGCGTTCGGCCGGCGCCGGACGCGTCGCCGGATCCGTTGCCGTTCTGCTGGCCGGCACCGGTACACTGGCGCTCACTGCCGGAGTCGGCACGCTGACCGGCTGCGCCACCTGCGGCGACTGCGTCAAGCGCAGGTCGGCCGGGTCGAGCAGGAAAGTGTATTCGCGCACCAGGCGCGAATTGCCGCTGGAGAGTTCCAGCAACATGTCGATGAACGGCTCGTTCATCGGCTGCGTCGAGCTGACCTTGATGACCGAGCCGGCGCCGCGCTGCTCCACCGCGAAGCGCAGTGACATCAGCGCCGGATTGAAATCGATGTTGGCTTGCCGGAAGGCGGTCTGCGGCGCCAGCTTCGCGGTCAGCGTTCCCGCCTCGTCGCTACCGACCGAGGTTACCTCGATCTCGGCCCGCAAGGGCTGGCCGAGCGCGGAAAGCACCGTCAGCTTGCCGAGTCCGGCGGCGTCGGCGCCGGACATCAGCACCAGCGCCGATGCCACGGCGACGGTGAGTCCCTTCAGGTGACGGCCGATCCGCCGGGAGGAATTTTTTGAATGCATGTTGAATGGCATAGATAGGCATTCCCGACGGTGCCGGCGGCACCGACGCCTCCTCTATTTATCGTTGTGGCAGGAACTTTCAAAATATCATCAGGAACTTAGCCACGCAAGCGCAACGATCTTCTCAACAGATGTAAAACTCGCCAGCGCGGCCCGACACGGGCCTGGCTGGCGAGCTTGCGTTGCTAATTGGCAACGAAAAACCGTCCGATGGCCGGTCTGCGCCGGTGCCTCAGTGCTCCAGCACGATGCGCAGCATGCGGCGCAGCGGTTCGGCAGCGCCCCACAGCAACTGGTCGCCGACCGTGAACGCCGACAGGTAGTCGCCGCCCATCTGCATCTTGCGCAGGCGCCCGACCGGAATCGTCAGCGTGCCGGTGACGGCGGCCGGGGTCAGGTCGCGCATCGACGCTTCGCGGTTGTTCGGCACCACCTTGGCCCACTGGTTGCTGGATGCCAGGATGTCGCTGATTTCGTCCAGCGGCACGTCCTTCCTCAGCTTGATGGTCAGTGCCTGCGAGTGGCAACGCATCGCGCCGATGCGCACGCACAGGCCGTCGACGGCGATCGCCGCCGGCGCCGACGCGCCGAAGGCCTCGCCGCGGCCGAGGATCTTGTTGGTTTCGGCGCCGGCCTTCCATTCCTCGCGCGAGACGCCGTTGCCCAGGTCCTTGTCGATCCACGGAATCAGGTTGCCGGCCAGCGGCACGCCGAATTGCTTGGTCTCGTCAGCCGAGAAGTTATGCTGCTTGGCCAGCACCTTGCGGTCGATTTCCAGGATCGCCGACGCCGGATCGTCCAGAAGGCCCTTGACTTCGGCATTGATGGTGCCGAACTGGGTCAGCAGTTCGCGCATGTGCTGGGCGCCGCCGCCGGACGCCGCCTGGTAGGTCATCGAGCTCATCCATTCGACCAGATCCTGCTGGAACAGGCCGGACAGCCCCATCAACATGCACGACACCGTGCAGTTGCCGCCGATGTAGTTCTTGACGCCGCGCTTCAACGCATCCTTGATCACGTTCAGGTTGACCGGATCGAGCACGATGATGGCGTCGTCCTTCATGCGCAGCGTCGAGGCGGCGTCGATCCAGTAACCGTTCCAGCCGGAGGCGCGCAGCTTTGGGAAGATCTCGCTGGTGTAGTCGCCGCCCTGGCAGCTGATCACGATGTCGCACTTCTTCAGCGCGGCAATGTCGTTGCCGTCCTGCAGCGTGGTTTCGTTGCGGGCGTCGGCCGGTGCCTTGCCGCCGGCGTTCGAAGTCGAGAAAAACACCGGCTCGATTTCGGCGAAATCGCCCTCTTCCCGCATACGCTGCATCAGCACCGAACCGACCATGCCGCGCCAACCAACCAGACCAACCAGCTTCATGATGCTTCCTTCAATAATTGAGAACCGCTACCCGAAAATCCAAAAAAACTGCGCCGCGCAACGCGAACACGCACATACTCCCCTACCACACCACCTATACCGGGCGTCACACGGCACTTTTAAATGCATACTCCCTTGTATGGTGAATGCACTCTAGCCAAGCGCCTTCAATACCGCAGCCCCCATGTCGCGCGTGCCGACGCGGGTCGTCCCTTCCTCGTAGATGTCCGGCGTACGCAGGCCCTGCGCCAGCACCGATTTCACCGCCGCCTCGACGCGGTCGGCCTGCTCGGCCTTGTTCAGCGAATAGCGCAGCATCATCGCCGCCGACAGGATGGTCGCCAGCGGGTTGGCCACGCCCTTGCCGGCGATGTCCGGCGCCGAGCCGTGCGACGGTTCGTACAGGCCCTTGTTGTTGGCATCCAGCGAAGCCGACGGCAGCATGCCGATCGAGCCGGTCAGCATCGCCGCCGCATCCGACAGGATGTCGCCGAACATGTTGCCGGTCACCATGACGTCGAATTTCTTCGGCGCCCGCACCAGCTGCATCGCGGCGTTGTCGACGTACATATGGTCGAGTTCGACATCCGGGTATTCCTTATGGACGTCGGTCACGATGTCCTTCCAGAACTGGAAGGTTTCCAGCACGTTGGCCTTGTCGACCGAGGTCAGGCGCTTGCCGCGCTTTTGCGCCGCCTGGAAGGCGACGTGCGCGATGCGGCGGATTTCCGGCTCGGCATAGCGCATGGTGTCGAAGCCTTCGCGCGTCCCCTTGAACGGGCCGTCCGGGCACTCGCGCACGCCGCGCGGCTGGCCGAAGTAGATGTCGCCGGTCAGTTCGCGGATGATCAAAATATCCAGGCCGGACACCACTTCCGGCTTCAGCGTCGAGGCGCCGGCCAGTTCCGGGTACAGGATCGCCGGCCGCAGGTTGGCGAACAGGCCGAGATTCTTGCGCAGGCCGAGGATCGCCTGCTCGGGCCGCAGCGCGCGTTCCAGGTTGTCGTATTTCCAGTCGCCGACCGCGCCGAACAGCACGGCGTCGGCTTCCTTGGCCAGCTTCAGCGTCGCTTCCGGCAGCGGATGGCCGTGCGCGGCATAGCCGGCGCCGCCGACCGGTGCACTTTCCATTTCGAACTTTTCGCCGAGCGCATTCAGCACCTCGACCGCTTGCTCGATGATTTCGGGGCCGATGCCGTCGCCTGGCAGGATTGCAATTTTCATATTTTCACTTTAGTCGGGCAGGCGGTGCAGGGCACCGTTTTTTAAATTAGTTGGAGCAGAGTACCGCTGCGCTCGACTCTGTCCCGCAAACTTCAATCTGGTTTGTTGGGGACAGAGTAATTCGGCGCGCTGCGGCGCCTTATAAACTCTGTCCCGCATTCGATTGATTAGTTGGGGACAGAGTAGCTCGCCGCCTACGCGTCTCACAAACTCTGTCCCGCAATAGATTTAAATGGTATTCCCCAGCCACGGATACTGCGCCAGATGGCGTTCCTCGAAAGCGCGGATCTTGTCCGCCTGGCGCAGCGTCAGGCCGATGTCGTCGAGGCCGTTCAACAGGCAGTACTTGCGGAATTCGCCGATCTCGAACGGATAGCTGAGGCTGCCGTTGGCGCTGGCGACCGTCTGTTTTTCTAGGTCGATCACCAGCCGGAAGCCGGGGAAGGCCTTGACTTCGTTGAACAGGTGGTCGACCTGCGATTCGGTCAGCACGATCGGCAGCAAGCCGTTCTTGTAGCAATTGTTGAAGAAGATGTCGGCGAAGCTGGGCGCGATCACCGCGTGGAAGCCGTATTGCTGCAGCGCCCACGGCGCATGCTCGCGCGACGAGCCGCAGCCGAAGTTCTTGCGCGCCAGCAGGATCGATGCGCCCTGGTAGCGCGCCTGGTTCAGCACGAAATCGGGGTTCAGCGGGCGCTTGGCATTGTCCATGCCCGGCTCGCCGTGGTCCAGGTAGCGCCATTCGTCGAACAGATTCGGGCCGAAGCCGCTGCGCCGGATCGACTTCAGGAATTGCTTCGGAATGATGGCGTCGGTATCGACGTTGGCGCGATCCAGCGGCACCACCAGGCCATCGTGTACGGTAAATTTTTCCATGTTTTCCATCCCGGGCGCCGGCCGCACGGACCGGCGCCAGCGTCTTACTTCTTGGCTGCGTTTTCGACCGCGGAACCCGCCCTTTGCACGTCCTTGCCGACACCCTGCACGGTGTTGCAGGCATTCAGCACCAGCATCGCAAACGTCAACAGCAACAGTTTTTTCATTTTTTCTCCCCTTCTGGAACGATCAGCGCAATGCGCGCACATCGACGAAATGGCCGGCGATCCCGGCCGCCGCCGCCATGGCCGGACTGACCAGGTGGGTACGGCCGCCGGCGCCCTGGCGCCCTTCGAAATTGCGGTTCGAGGTCGAGGCGCAGCGTTCGCCCGGCTCCAGCCGGTCGGCATTCATCGCCAGGCACATCGAGCAGCCCGGCTCGCGCCATTCGAAGCCGGCATCGCGGAAGATCTTGTCCAGCCCTTCCCGTTCCGCCTGCTCCTTGACCAGCCCGGAGCCCGGCACCACCATCGCCAGCTTGACGTTGGACGCGCGGTGGCGGCCGCGCACGACGGCGGCAGCGGCGCGCAGATCTTCGATGCGCGAATTGGTGCAGGAACCGATGAACACCTTGTCGATGCGGATCTCCGCAATCGGCGTGTTCGGCTTCAACGCCATGTAGGTCAGCGCGCGCTCCATGCCCTCACGCTTGACGGCATCCTTTTCCTTGTCGGGGTCGGGCACGCGGCCGTCGACCGGCACCACCATTTCCGGCGACGTGCCCCAGGTCACCTGCGGCTTGATCTCGGCGGCATTCAGCGTCACCACCAGGTCGAATTTCGCGCCCGGGTCGGAATGCAGCGTGCGCCAGTAGGCCAGCGCGCGCTCCCAGTGCGGCCCGACCGGCGAGAACGGCCGGCCCTTGATGTAGTTGATGGTGGTGTCGTCGACCGCGATCATGCCGGCGCGCGCGCCGGCCTCGATCGCCATGTTGCATACCGTCATCCGGCCTTCCATCGACAGCGCACGGATCGCGCTGCCGGCGAATTCGATCGCGTAGCCGGTACCGCCGGCGGTGCCGATCTTGCCGATGATGGCCAGCACGATGTCCTTGGCGGTGACGCCAACGGGAATCGCGCCGTCGACCTGCACCAGCATGGTTTTCGACTTCTTGGCCAACAGCGTCTGCGTCGCCAGCACGTGCTCGACCTCGGAAGTGCCGATGCCGTGCGCCAGGCAAGCGAAGGCGCCGTGCGTCGAGGTGTGCGAATCGCCGCACACCACCGTCATGCCCGGCAGCGTCGCGCCCTGCTCGGGCCCGATCACGTGCACGATGCCCTGGCGCTTGTCGTTCATGTTGAAATAGGTCAGGCCGTATTCCTTGGCGTTGGCGTCCAGGGTTTCGACCTGCAGCCGCGATACCGGATCGGCGATGCCGTTGGCGCGGTCGGTGGTCGGCACGTTGTGGTCGGCCACCACCAGGTTGGCGGCGCGGCTCCACGGCTTGCGGCCGGCCAGCTTCAGGCCTTCGAATGCCTGCGGGCTGGTGACCTCGTGCAACAGATGGCGGTCGATGTAGAGGATCGCGGTGCCGTCGTCCTCGCTGTGCACCACATGGGCGTCCCAGAGTTTTTCGTATAAGGTCTTCAACATGATCGATGGCGCGCCGGCGCTCTAGCCTTCAAGGTGGATTTTGATTATGCCATATTTGTGCATTGCAATAGGAGCGTCCGCCCCTCTGTCGCCATGGCGGTTTCAACGCGTCTTGCGCGCCTGTTCGTAGAGGGGCATGACGCGCTGCGAATAGACGCCAAGATCGGCCATCCGGTCTTCGCGCGACGGATGGGTCGACAGGAACTTCATCGGCTCGCTGCCGCCCGCCTGCCCCATCTTTTGCCACAGCGTCACGGCCGCGCGCGGGTCGTAGCCGGCGCGCGCTGCCAGTTCGACGCCGATGCGGTCAGCCTCGGTTTCGTGGGCGCGCGAATTGGGCAGGCCGACCAGCCCCATGTACGCATACTGCGCGCCCTGCTGCCCGAGATCGCCGACGCCCAGGATCGCCGAGCCGATCGAGATCAGGCTGCCGGCCACCATTTGTTCGGACGCCCGTTCGCGCGCATGTTCGCGCAGCGCGTGGGCGATTTCATGGCCCATCACCGCCGCCAGCTCGTCGTCGGACAACTTCAGCTTTTCCAAGAGGCCGGTATAGACGGCGATCTTGCCGCCCGGCATGCACCAGGCGTTGATTTCGGACGACGCGATCACGTTCACTTCCCACTTCCAGTGCCGGGCGTCGGGGCGGAAGGCTGCGGTCTGCGCGATCAGCCGGTCGGCCACCGCACGCACCCGGTTCAGTTGCGCCTGATCGCGGTTCAGCGTGCCTTTCTTGCGTTCGGCTGCCAGCACCTGAGCGTATTCCTGGGTCGCCGCCTGGTCGATCTGCTGCGAAGACACCGCCATACGCTGCTCGCGCTCGATGCCGACCGCGCCGCCTTGCGTGGTCTGCACCGTTTCGCAGGAAACCAGCGCCAGCGCGGTCGCCAGCAGCGCCGCGCGCTTCAGGATCGCCGATATGTTCCGGTTCATGTGGTCCTCCTCTTGAATGATGAATGGGCGCCTCGCGCTGGTTCCGGCCGGCGGGACGGATCAGGAGGCGCGACCGATCGCCGGCGTCGCCATTTGCACGTCGCCGCACTGGGCGCGGTGGCGCAGCGCGTGGTCGATCAGCACCAGCGCCAGCACCGCCTCGGCGATCGGCGTGGCACGGATGCCGACGCAGGGATCGTGGCGGCCGAAGGTTTCGACCATTGCCGGCGCGCCCGCCTTGTCGATCGAACGGCGCGGGGTACGGATGCTGGAGGTCGGCTTGATCGCCAGCGATACGGTGATGTCTTGCCCGGTCGAGATGCCGCCCAGCACGCCGCCGGCATGGTTCGATGCGAAACCTTCCGGCGTCAATTCGTCGCCGTGCTCCGAACCCTTTTGCGCGACTGATTTGAAGCCGGCGCCGATTTCGACGCCCTTGACCGCATTGATGCCCATCATCGCGTGCGCGATGTCGGCATCCAGGCGGTCGTAGATCGGCTCGCCCCAGCCGGGCGGCACATTCTGCGCCACCACGTCGATGCGCGCGCCGCAGGAATCGCCGGCACGCCGCAATTCATCCATGTAGTGCTCCAACTGCGCGATCATGCCGGCGTTGGCAGCGAAAAACGGATTGTCGGCCACGTGCTGCCAGCCCTCGAACGGGATGGCCAGATCGCCCAGCTGGCTCATGCAGCCCTTGAAGGTGGTGCCGTACTGCAGGCGCAGCCATTTCCGGGCGATGGCGCCGGCGCCGACCAGCGGCGCGGTCAGGCGCGCCGATGAACGGCCGCCGCCGCGCGGATCGCGAATGCCGTACTTTTGCCAATAGGTATAGTCGGCATGGCCCGGGCGGAAAGTTTCTGCGATATTGCCGTAGTCCTTGCTGCGCTGGTCCTCGTTGCGGATCAGGAGCGCAATCGGCGTACCGGTGGTCTTGCCCTCGTACACGCCGGACAGGATTTCCACCCGGTCCGGCTCCTGCCGTTGCGTCACGTGGCGCGAGGTACCGGGGCGGCGGCGGTCGAGTTCGGGCTGAATGTCGGCGGCCGACAATTCCATGCCGGGAGGACAGCCATCCACCACGCAGCCGATGGCCGGGCCGTGGGATTCGCCGAAGGTGGTGACGGTAAAGAGCTTGCCTATGGAATTTCCGGACATGGGTGGATGCGAACTGAAAAAACGGACGGACGAAAGCCTGCGATTCGACCGCCGATTCTACCAGTCCAGCCGGCGCGTACCGTGCATCGCTGAATGCGTGCTATCACACGCCGCATGCCGGCAGTGGCAATCCCGCAAACCCGCGTCTCAGAATTCGTGCTCGCTCAGCGCCCGCGTGGCGCGCTGGCGGGCGCCTTCCCAAGCCTCGTCGGCGGTCGGAAAGATGCCGGCCGGGATGTAGGTTTCGGCCACTTCCGGTTCGCGTGTCAGGCGCACATAGACTTGCGCTTCATAAGTGCCATCGGGCTGTTCGACCACCGCCATGCGGGCAATGTGGCTGCCGCTTTTCAGGGTGCGCCCGGTCATTTGCTTTTCCATGGTCAAGTATGCAATTCAAGGCAGCGGATTGCCGCTCGGATTCTGGTGCGGGATCGGCTCCTGGTGCGGGGTCGGATCGCGTTGCGGAATCTCCGTCGGAACCGGATCGCCCTCGTAAGGCTCGTCGTCCGGGGGCGGTACGGGTGCTTTGTGCATGGGGCCTCCTGGAACGGATGCGGGAAGGATGGCGCGGGCACGGTTGCCCGCTGTTTGAAATGGGATGCGCTCCGCCTC
The DNA here is from genome assembly GCA_049672545.1 of Burkholderiaceae bacterium. GTDB lineage: Bacteria > Pseudomonadota > Gammaproteobacteria > Burkholderiales > Burkholderiaceae_D > DATJCV01. Next base: position 25,024 of record JBATWJ010000432.1, on the reverse strand, counting down.
AAATAGTTCGACTAGGGAATTCGCCGCCCGCCATCGGCAGTGCCAAAAAAAAAGCCCGCGACCTTGCGGTTGCGGGCTAAATCCAATTCTTGGAGGAATCGGAGGAGACAGGCGTACTTTACCGCGATGCAGCATATAGCGCCAATTGATAGAAAGGATACGAGACATTCATCCTGAAAATAACTTGGCAGCTGAGCCGATTGCCCTCCCATTCTGCCCATATCCTGCTGGCCAGCTCTGTCATTTCACTTCGCCCTCGCCAAAAACCGGAAGCGGCAGACATGGTCGTGTCTGGCCATGCATTCCTGATGATCCACCTCGCTGTCGGTGAAACTGGCCAACAGAGCCAGGTCGAAGCGGCAGATGTCCGGGTTTTTCATCGCCAGATGGTGGAATACGCAATTGTCGGCATCGATGGCGGGCTCAGCGCCGACCTGCGGCGCCAGCGTGCGCGCGCTGTAGCCGATTTCCTCCATGATCTCGGCCAGCTTGCCGACCTTTTCCTCGTGCGTGCGCAGTTCCGGGTGTTGCGCCCGCAACTGCGCGCCGACCGCCGCCCCCATCGCATCCAGCCGTCCGCCCAATTCCTCGCTGCCGCCTTCCTGCAGCAGCGATTCCACCAGCAACTGGGCAAACCATGAATAGTGGCGCGGGAAGCACTCGTGGCCTTTTTTGGTCAGCACATACAGTTGCTCGGGCCGGCCGCCGGTGGGCCGGGTTGAGCCCTTTTGCAGCAAGCCGTCGTTTTCCAGCGCAGCCAGGTGCTGGCGCACCGCGTTGCGCGTGATCGAAAGCTGTTCCGAAAGCGCATCGGCGGTCATGCCTTCCTTGTTCTTCAGCAGCAGCTTCAGCAATTCCTTTTGCCGCGCTCCGAGTATTTCGAGCATGCCGGCTCCCTCCTTTTTCCATCGCGTCGACCAGGCATCGGTCGCCTGTCTTCACCTTAAAGAATTTTACCCGGAAAAGCCAATTAAATACTTTAAACATATTTAACTGTACAAATTAAATAAAGTTGTCTATTCTCACCACATACGGCCGGCCACGCCGACCCGGATCAGGATTCCGTGGTGCTGCGGCCGCAGGACTGGGGCAGCGCCATTCCGCTGCAGCGAATCGCCCCGCACGGAGACGCTGGCGGCGACGACACCTTCAAGGAGCGCAAACATGCAAACCCTTCTCGATCTCAGCATCTCTTCCCGTCGCCGCTTCCTGCGCGCCAGCACGCTGTCCACCGGCGCGCTGCTGCTGCTCGGCGGCCAGGCGGCGCGCGCCGCCGGCAAGGAAGATGCGGGCAACGACGTCGGTATCCTCAATACCGCGCTCGGCCTGGAGCACGAAGGCATCAACGCCTATACGCTGGGTGCGAAGAGCGGCCTGCTGGAAAAATCGGTGCTGGCAGTCGCCGTCAAGTTCCAGGACGACCACAAGGTTCACCGCGATCTGCTGATCGATGCCATCCGCAAGCTGGGCGGCAAGCCGGTCGAGGAAAAGCCGCTGGACGCCTATGCCAAGGCGCTGCATGCCGACCAGCTGAAGAGCCAGACCGACGTGCTGAAACTGGCACAGCAGCTGGAGCTGGGCGCGACCAACGCCTACCTGGGCGTGATCCCGTCCTTCAAGGAGCGCGGACTGGCCCAGGTCTCGGCCCGGCTGGCGGCGGACGAAGTAGCGCACTGGGCAGTCCTGAATCGTGTGCTGGAACAGCCGCTGCCGAAGGCGATGCAGTTCGGCGCCTGAACTTGCCGCATGGCGGAGGCTCCCCGGCCGCACGGCCGCGTCTTTTCGCCATGCCTTTCCATCACGCCATGACCTGCGAGACGATGATCATGAGGACTCTGCTTTTCCTATGCTTGGCGGCAATCGTCGTCAGCGCCACGGCTGGCGACCCGCAGCGCGGCCTGGAGCTGTATTCGTCGCGCTGCATCGGTTGCCATTCGATCGACGCCAACCGGGTCGGGCCGGCGCATCGGGGCGTGTTCGGCCGCAAGGCCGGCAGCGTCGCCGACTACGACTACAGTCCGGCGCTGAAACATTCGAGGGTGATCTGGAACGACACCACACTGGACGCCTGGCTGAAGGATCCGGAAAAACTCATCCCCGGCCAGAAGATGGGGTACTCGGTGTCCGACGCCAAGGATCGCGCCGACCTGATCGCCTATCTGCAAACCCAAAAATAGCTGCGCGCCGGCCGCACTGTTGCCTGCCCATCCCAAGGAGAACCCACACCATGAACGCCCCCGAACGCCTACTTTTGCCCGATGTCCAGTCACAAGTGGATCGCCGCAACTTGCCGATCGATGGCGTTGGCGTACGCGGCGTGCGCTATCCTCTGCAAGTCGCATCCGGCACGAGCGTCGTATCGACCATCGCGACGCTGGCGATGACGGTCGCGCTGCCGGCCGCCGTCAAGGGCACGCACATGTCGCGCTTCATCGAAATCCTGGAGGCGCAGCGCGCGCCGCTCGATCGCCGCGGCTTCGTCGCGCTGGCACAGCGCATGCTGGAGCGCCTGCAGGCAGCCAGCGGCATGGTCGAGATGCAGTTTCCGTACTTCCTGCGCAAGACGGCACCGGTCTCGCGCGTCTCCAGCCTGCTCGACGCCGACGTGCTGTGGCGTGTGCGGGTCGATGCCGACGGCGGCCACGAATTCGACATGCGAATCGTGGCGGCCGCCACCAGCCTGTGCCCATGCTCCAAGGAAATCTCGGCTTACGGCGCGCACAACCAGCGTTCGCACATCAGCATCGAGGCGCGTATCGACGGCGAGATGGAGATCGAGGAACTGGTCAACATCGCCGAGCGCAACGCCTCCTGCGAAGTTTATGGCCTGTTGAAGCGGCCGGACGAAAAATACGTCACCGAGCACGCCTACGAAAACGCCAAGTTCGTCGAAGATCTGGTGCGCGACGTCGCACTGGCGCTGGAACAGGATGGGCGAGTGCGGACGTACATCGTGGAAGCGGAAAATTTCGAATCGATCCACAACCACTCGGCGATCGCCCGCATCGTCGGGCCACGGGCGCACCTGTCACAAGACGGCTGATCGAGCCGATAATGGTGCGGCCGCACGACGCCGCTCCACCCCGGACCGGTGCGGCGGCTTCCTCCCGAAAGGCATCTCCGATGCGCCTGTCCATCCTTTCCGATCTACACCTGTCGGTCGCCGACATGCCGGCGCCGCAGCCCGATTGCGACGTCGTGATCCTGGCCGGCGACATCGCGCGGCCGCAGCAGGCGGTCGCGTGGGCGCAGCAATTTTCCCGGCCGGTCGTCTATGTCCCCGGCAATCACGAATACTACGGCGGCAGCCTAAGCGGGACGCAGCGCAGCTTGCAGGAATTGTGCGGCGGCGCCGGCATTCACTTGCTGGAGCAGGCCGAATGGCGCTTGGATGGCGTGCGTTTTCTCGGCTGCACGCTCTGGACCGATTTCCGCCTGCCGCCGACCGAAGCCGAGCGCGCATCGGCCATGACGCTGGCCACGCAATTCATCCGCGACTTCAGCCGTATCAAGCAGGACGACGACAGCGAGGAATTGTTCACACCGGCGGCCTCGCGCGCCCTCTTCGAGCACAGCGTGGCCTGGCTCGAAGCCCGCTTTGCCGAACCGTTCGCCGGACCGACAGTGGTGGTGACGCACCACGCGCCGACGCGCGGCAGCATCCATCCGCGCTTCGCCGATTCGCCGGTCAATCCCGCCTTCGTTTCCGACCTGGCACCGCAACTGCTGCGCTGGCAACCGCGCCTGTGGATCCACGGCCACGTGCACGACAGCTGCGACTACCGCATCGGCGATACCCGCGTGCTGTGCAATCCGCGCGGTTATGCGCGCGGCGGCACGCCGGAAAACCCGTTGTTCGACCCGCAGCTGGTGGTGGAGGTCTGACGGCGGTCCAAGCTTGACGCGTCGGCGCCGGCGCACGAAAGACGGCAAACCGCAGGTGAGCTGACAGAGACCGGACCGGGCACGGGAATGGGCAAGCCGCTTCCAATCACCATACCGCCCTACCACAAACCGATGCGCCGCCCCCATCCCGCCCCGAAGAAGATAGGAGTATGTATCAAATTCGAAGGATTTCCGCCCGACATAGGGCGAAAGACAAGGGAGTATATGAAAATATCCGGCCTGCGGTAGCGTCCCGGCCGGCTCGCGTCAGGCAGCGCCGACCGCATTGCATGTCGATCAATCCATACTAAACTGAGTGAATCATCATTCCGTCCGGCCTTTCCGCTTCGGCGCTGGCCGGTATTGCCGCGGAGGACGTATGGACTTGCATATCGCATCGCATCGCTGGGAGCGCCGGCTGCCCGACTGGCCGGCGGCGGCGACCTCGGGCTTTCTGGCCGGCGCCGTGCTGATGGTGCTGGAACTGTTGTGGATGGCCGCCAGCAGCGCCGGGCCATGGGCCACGCCGCACATGATCGCCGGCATCGTGATGGGGCCGGAAGTCCTGCAATCGACCGCGTTCAGCGCGCCAGTGGTGGTCGCGGCGCTGGTCACGCACTACATCCTCGGGATCGCCTTCGGCATGATCCTGGCGGCTATCATCGCGCCCTTCCACCTCGACTCCAGCGCCGGCATGGTCTTGCTGAGCGGCGCGATCTTCGGCCTGGTGCTGTATCTGTTCAACTTCTACGGCATGGAACGCGCCTTCCCGTGGTTCGCCGCCATGCGCGGCTGGAGCACGCTGGTCGCGCACCTGATCTTCGGCATCGTGGCCGCTGCCATCTATTGGAAAATGGAGCGGCCGGAAGTCGAGCGCTGAACCACCGCCAAACGACCGGCCCGCGGGCCGCAAAGCCTCAGGCGCGGAAATAGCGCCGCGCGCGCCCGCTGCCGGAATCCTTGACCGCGCCCGACTGGACCAGCGCCTTCAGCGCGAACGCCATGCGGTTGCGCAACTTGCCGACCTGGGCCCGGGTCGGCACAAAACCCAGCGCCTCGATCGCGGCAGCCAGGATTTCGGCGCCGGACTTCGGCTGCTCGTCGATCAGGTTCTGCCAATAATCGCCCGCGGTCGACGGCAATTCGCCGGCCTGGCCAGCCTCTTCGCGGACAGCGCGGCGCCGCTTCGGCTCCCTCGCCTTAGCGGTTTTGCCGGCATGGCCGGCCGCCTTGCCGTTGGTCTTCACGTCGGACGCGAGTTCCCCGGCACTGGACAGTTGCGCCAGCGCCTGTTCCAGCGAACTCACGCGCTCCATGTAATACGCCGCTCCTTTTTTTGCATGGGCAATTTCTGCTTCAATCGCCAGTCTCGCGGTACGCAAATTCGACATAGTGAACTCCTGGTTGTTGGTAAGTGAATTCTAGCTGCTCACTACATATCGTGCTGAATTGATAAATATATGGAATATGGAGTGTGAAGCGGCAATTGACGATGTACCGGTGATAAGAATTTGTGCACACAACCTGCCTCCGCAGCACTGGGCTGAGAGGCGTATGGACGGAATGCGTTGAAAAGAATCGTTAATGCCTGCAGGCCGCAGCGCGATTTGCAGAGCCAATCCCGATCCTGTGCCGGCATTTTTCAAGTCTCCAAAAAACGAAAAGCCCCTTGCGGGGCTTTGTGCTGGCGGAGAGAGGGGGATTCGAACCCCCGATAGGCTATTAACCTATACACGCTTTCCAGGCGTGCGACTTAAACCACTCATCCATCTCTCCTGAATCTGTTCTTCGTTTTCCACGAAGCCGCCGATTATAGCAAAACTTTTGCGAGAGACGGGGGTTTCGGATGCCTTTGCGATCGCCGCGCTCCGGCCATTGCCGGAACGCGGCGCCGGCTTAGCGCGCCTGCTTCAGCTGTTCGAGGATGGCCGGGTTCTCCAGCGTCGACACGTCCTGCGTGATTTCCTGGTTGCGCGCCAACGTGCGCAGCAGGCGCCGCATGATCTTGCCGGAGCGCGTCTTCGGCAGGTTGTCGCCGAAGCGGATTTCCTTCGGCTTGGCGATCGGTCCGATTTCCTTGGCGACCCAGTTGCGCAGATCCTGCGCGATCTGCGCCGCCTCGTCGTCCTGCGGCCGGCTGCGCTTCAGCACCACGAAGGCGCAGATCGATTCGCCGGTGGTGTCGTCGGGCTTGCCGACCACCGCCGCTTCTGCCACCAGCGGATTGGCGACCAGCGCCGATTCAATTTCCATCGTGCCCATCCGGTGGCCGGACACGTTCAGCACGTCGTCGATGCGGCCGGTGATCGTGAAGTAGCCGGTCTTTTCGTTGCGCACCGCACCGTCGCCGGCCAGATAGGCGCCGCCCAGCTCGGGCGGGAAGTAGTTCTTCTTGAAACGCTCCGGGTCGTTCCAGATGGTGCGGATCATCGACGGCCACGGGCGTGTGACGACCAGCATCCCGCCCTGGCCGTTCGGCACCTCCTGGCCAGCCTCATCGACAATCGCGATCTGCATGCCGGGCAGCGGCAGCGTGCAGGAGCCGGGAACCATCGGTGTCGCGCCCGGCAGCGGGTTGATCATGTGGCCGCCGGTTTCGGTCTGCCACCAGGTGTCGATCACCGGGCAGCGCTCCTGGCCGACGTTCTTGTAATACCAGACCCAGGCTTCCGGATTGATCGGTTCGCCGACCGAGCCGAGGATGCGCAGCGACGACAGGTCGTAGCTCTTCGGATGCACTTTTTCGTCGGCGGTGGCAGCCTTGATCAGCGAGCGGATCGCGGTCGGCGCGGTGTAGAACACGGTGCACTTGTGGCGCGCGATCATGTCCCAGAAGCGGCCGGCATTCGGATACACCGGCACGCCTTCGAACACGATCTGCGTCGTGCCGACCGCCAGCGGCCCGTAGCAGACGTAGCTGTGGCCGGTGACCCAGCCGATGTCGGCGGTGCACCAGAAGACGTCGGTCGGCTTGATGTCGAATGACCAGCGCATGCTTTGTGCAGCCCACATCAGGAAGCCGCCGGAGGAATGCTGCACGCCCTTCGGCGTGCCGGTGGAACCGGACGTATACAGGATGAACAGCGGGTGCTCGGCGCTGACCCATTCCGGTTCGCATTCGGCGCTCTGGCTGGCCGCCAGTTCGTGCATCCATAGGTCGCGCCCGGCGACTGTGGCGATCTTGCTGCCGGTGCGCTGATAGACGATGACGTTCTTCACCGTGCCGCAGCCGCCCATGTTGATGGCTTCGTCGACAATCGCCTTCAACGCCAGCTGCTTGCCGCCGCGCACCTGCTCGTCTGCGGTAATGACGGCGACCGCGCCGGCATCGATGATCCGCTCCTGCAGCGACTTGGCGGAAAAGCCCCCGAACACGACCGAATGCGTGGCGCCGATGCGCGCGCACGCCTGCATCGCGACCACGCCCTCGACCGACATCGGCATATAGATGACGACCCGATCGCCCTTTTTGATACCGAGCGACTTCAGGCCGTTGGCGAAGCGGCAGACCTTGGCGTGCAGTTCGCGGTAAGTGACCTTGGTAACCTGAGCGTCGTCGGTCTCGAAAATGATCGCGACCTTGTCGGCATTGCCGTTCTGCAGATTGACGTCGAGGCAGTTGTAGGAAACGTTCAGCAGTCCATCCTCGAACCACTTGTAGAACGGCGCATTGGATTCGTCCAGCACCTTGGTGAAGGGGCGATGCCATTGCAGGTTCTTGCGCGCCAGGCCGGCCCAGAATCCTTCGTAGTCGCGCCGCGCCTCGACGCACAGAGCCTGATATGCCTCCATGCCGGATATGCTGGCATGCTGTACCAGGTCCGGCGGGGGTGTAAATACACGGGTTTCCTGCATCAGGGATTCTGCATCAGCCATTGTCTCCGCTCCGAATCGATTGGTTAGTAGTAGGAATAATCGGCGTCCAACATACGCATTTACACTTACTCAAGCCTTACATGTGTGTCTTCGGGCAACAACCGCGCGGAAAACCATCGCTGCCGCGCCAGGAGCTGCAGATTGGCATTGATATCTTGTTTTTAAAATACTAGCCGCCCTTGCCCGCGTCAAGGAAGCGCGGGCGCCCGCCACACGGGACGGCGTGTAAAATGCGAATCGATCCGAGCGTTGCCCGTAAGCATCGCCCTCATCCGGACGCCCCGCTCGCGCAAGCTTCAGTCCCTCACCATTTTTTTCGTTATATAACGCCATGACCGTCATCAAACAGGAAGACCTCGTCGAATCGGTAGCCGCCGCCCTGCAGTACATCAGCTATTACCATCCCGTCGATTACATCCGCCACCTGGCGCGCGCCTACCAGAGCGAGCAGAGCCCGGCAGCCAAGGATGCGATCGCACAGATCCTGACCAATTCGCGCATGTGCGCCGAAGGCCGGCGCCCGATCTGCCAAGACACTGGGATCGTCAACGTCTTCCTGAAGATCGGCATGGATGTGTGCTTCGAAGGCTTCCAGGGCTCGATCGTCGATGCCGTCAACGAAGGCGTGCGGCGCGGCTACCTGAATCCGGACAACACGCTGCGCGCCTCGATCGTGGCCGATCCGCTGTTCGAACGTAAGAATACCCGCGACAACACGCCGGCAGTGGTCCACATGGAAGTGGTGCCGGGCAATACGGTCGACGTGCAGATCGCGGCCAAAGGCGGCGGCTCGGAGAACAAATCGAAGTTCGTGATGCTCAACCCTTCCGATTCGCTGGTCGACTGGGTCATGAAGACCGTGCCCACCATGGGCGCCGGCTGGTGCCCGCCCGGCATGCTCGGCATCGGCATCGGCGGCACCGCCGAGAAGGCGATGCTGATGGCCAAGGAATCGCTGATGGAAGACATCGACATGTACGAGCTCCAGCAGCGCGGCCCGCAGAACAAGCTGGAGGAATTGCGGCTCGAGCTGTACGAGAAGGTCAATGCGCTCGGCATCGGCGCACAGGGCCTCGGCGGCCTGACCACGGTGCTGGACATCAAGATCAGGATGCATCCGACCCATGCCGCCTCCAAGCCGGTGGCAATGATCCCGAACTGCGCAGCCACCCGCCATGCGCACTTCGTGCTGGATGGCTCCGGCCCGGCCTACATCGATCCGCCGGCGCTGTCCGAATGGCCAGACGTGCACTGGGTGCCGGATACGCAGAAGTCCAGGCGTGTCGACTTGAACACGCTGACACAGGAAGAAGTCGCCTCCTGGAAACCGGGCCAAACCCTGCTGCTGAACGGCAAGATGCTGACCGGCCGCGACGCCGCGCACAAGCGCATCCAGGACATGCTGGCCAAGGGCGAGAAGCTGCCGGTCGATTTCACCAATCGTGTGATCTATTACGTCGGCCCGGTCGATCCGGTGCGCGACGAAGTGGTCGGCCCCGCCGGCCCCACTACCGCCACCCGCATGGACAAATTCACCGACATGATGCTGGAAAAAACCGGCCTGATCGCGATGATCGGCAAGGCCGAACGCGGACCGGTCGCGATCGAATCGATCAGGAAGCACAAGTCGGCCTACCTGATGGCGGTTGGCGGCTCCGCCTACCTGGTGTCGAAAGCGATCAAGAGCGCCAGTGTGGTCGGCTTCGCAGACCTCGGCATGGAAGCGATCTACGAATTCGAGGTGCGCGACATGCCGGTGACGGTGGCGGTCGATGCGCAGGGTGTGTCGGTGCATGAGACCGGCCCGAAGGAATGGCAGAAGCGGATCGCCGTCGCCACACTGGGCGAGGCGGCAGCGGCGCAGCAATAAGCGCGTCCGCCCGTTGGAAACACCGGACACTCCGGCAGCGCCGATCGGGCCGCAAGGCCCGATCGGCGTTTTCGATTCCGGCGTCGGCGGCCTGTCGGTATTGCGCCACATCCGTGCCGCGCTGCCGGGCGAAGACCTGCTGTACTTCGCCGATTCCGGCTTCGCGCCGTATGGCGACAAGCCGGAAGCCGTGATCCTGGCGCGCTCGCTGAATATCGCCGGCTTCCTGCTCGAACGCGGCGCCAAGGCGCTGGTCGTCGCCTGCAATACCGCGACTGCCGCCGCGATCGCCCCGCTGCGGCAGCGCTATCCAAATTTGCCGCTGATCGGCATCGAGCCAGCCCTGAAGCCGGCCGCGCAACTGACGCGCAGCCGCACGGTCGGCGTACTGGCCACCAGCGGCACGCTGGTCAGCGCCAAGTTCCGGCTTTTGCACCAGCGGATGACGGCCGAAACCGGCATCCGATTCCTGCTGCAGCCCTGTCCGGGACTGGCGGACCAGATCGAAAAGGGGGAACTGCGCTCCGCCAAAACCGCCGCGCTGATCGAGCGTTACGTCCTGCCGCTGCTCGATGGCGGCGCCGATACGCTGGTGCTGGGCTGCACCCACTATCCATTCGTGCGGCCGCTGATGGAAGACTGCCTGCGCCGACATGGCCGGCATGAAGTGCAAATGCTGGATACCGGCGAACCGGTTACCCGGCAGCTGATCACGCTGTTGCGGCAAGGCGGCCTGCAAGGCGCGCCGGGCGCAGCCGGTTCGGTGGAAGCCTTTACCAGCGGCCGCGCATGCGAGCTGGCAGCGGCATGTGCAAGCCTGCTGCGATGGACGCCGCCGCAAGTCCGGGTGCGCGAGGCCGATCCAGAGGATGGGAAGCTCCGTCTTTCGGCCGAATGCCGCGATCATCCGACGATAGCCGAAAAAGCAAAAAGCCCGGTCGCATGAACCGGGCTTTTTGCTTGAAACTCTTGGGGTGGCCGATGGGACTCGAACCCACGACGACAGGAATCACAATCCTGGACTCTACCAACTGAGCTACGGCCACCAATGGTAAGCGCGCAATTATACAAATTTTGCGCCGTACTGGCAATCGGAACACGCGCCATCACCGGCTCTTTGCCTGCCAAGCAGGCTTCCGGCCATCACACCGCAGGCTTGAGCGACAACATTCGCTCCACATAGCGCGCGATCAGGTCGACTTCCAGATTCACGCGGTCGCCGGCGCGCAACTGCTTCAAGGTGGTCACTTCGGTGGTATGCGGAATCAGGTTGATTGAAAAGCTGCATGCATGCGCGCCGTCGGTGACCGCGTTGACCGTCAGCGACACGCCATTGACCACGATCGAACCCTTGAACGCCAGATATTTCCCCAGTTCGGCGGGAGCGTCGATTACCAGTTCCATCGATTCGCCGACCGGTGCGAAGCTGGCCACCGTGCCAAGGCCGTCGACATGGCCGGACACCAGGTGGCCGCCAAGGCGGTCGGCCAGCGTCAGCGCCTTTTCCAGATTGACTTCTCCCGGAGCGTCGAGCCCGACCGTGCGATTCAGACTCTCCCGCGATACGTCGACCGTGAAGCCGTTTGCCGTTTTCGCGATCACGGTCATGCAGGCGCCGTTGATCGCGATCGAGTCCCCGAGAGCGACATCGGCCAGCGGCAGGCCGCCGGCGTCGACAGTCAGACGGACGCCGGCATCGGTGCCGGCGCCAAGCGGCTGGACATCCGTGATCTTGCCGATCGCGGCAATGATTCCTGTAAACATGGCGAATCCGCTGGAGTTAAACAAACCGCGCAAGGATACGCAAATCCGCGCCTACCTGCTCGGTGGCGTGGAATTGCAGGCGGGGACCGTCTTCGATCCGCTCCGGCGCCGGCAGCTCGAACAGGCCGAAACCCGTTCCCAGCAATCGCGGCGCCAGATACATCAGCAGTTCGTCGACGCACCCTTCACGGATCAGCGAGCCATTCAGCTTGGCGCCCGCCTCCACGTGCAGTTCGTTGATGTCGCGCCGGCCGAGTTCCTGTATCAGCAACGGCAGATCGACCTTGCCGTCCGGATTCGGCAGGTAGATCACCTCGGCGCCGCGCGCGCGCAGCATCGCTTCCTTTTCGGCGTCGCGCACGGCGGTCGCAATCCAGGTTCCGCCGCCAGCCAGTACGCGCGCATCCGTCTCGATCGCGAGCTTGCTGTCGACCACGATGCGGCGCGGCTGCCGCTGCGTTGCCACCGCGCGCACGGTCAACTGTGGATCGTCCTGTCTGACCGTCCCGATGCCGGACAGGATCGCGCAGGCGCGCGCGCGCCACAGATGGCCGTCATCGCGCGCTTCCTGCGACGTGATCCACTGGCTGCGGCCGTCGGGCAAGGCGGTCTTGCCATCCAGGCTGGCGGCGGTTTTCATCCGCACCCACGGCTTGCCGCGCTGCATCCTGGAAAAGAAGCCGATATTGAGCTCGCGCGCCTCGTCCGCCAGCACACCGCATTCGACCTCGATGCCGGCGGCGCGCAGTCGTGCCAACCCCTGCCCGGCCACCAGCGGATTGGGGTCTTCGATGGCGGTGACCACGCGCGCTACGCCGCTGCGGATCAACGCATCGCTGCACGGCGGCGTGCGTCCGAAATGGCTGCACGGCTCCAGCGTCACGTAGGCGGTGGCGCCGCGCACGTCGTGGCCCTTGGCGGCGGCATCGTTGAGCGCTTCGACCTCGGCATGGTTGCCGCCGGGCGGCTGGGTCCAGCCCTCGCCCAGCAGTCGGCCATCCTTTTGCAGGACGCAGCCGACGCGCGGATTCGGGGAAGTGGAAAACAGGGCGCGCCGCGCAAGCACCAGCGCGCGCCGCATGGCACGCAAATCGTCAGGCATGTTCAGCGGGGAAATGGAAAAATCAGCCGTTGGTGGTGACCGTACAAGTGGTCGGCTCCTTGGCTGGATCGCAGACGCGGGCGCGACCGAGGAAATTGAAGCGGATCAGGCGCGTCATGTCGTCCAGCTGGAACGTCATCGTACCGCCCTTTTGATTGGCCGGCATGCGCAGGCTGCCGGTGGCGGAAAAGCCGATGAACAGCGGCGCGGTGCCGATGTTGGAAGAAATCTGCATGCCGTCCGGCACCGGCCCGTGGCGGAAGATCACGGGTTCGTTCGAATCCGGGCGCTTGTCATCGTCCTCGTCGACGAACACGATCCAGCCTTGGGTCCAGTCGCTGCCGGCATCGTCGGCCGGTACCAGCCGGACCTGCATGCCGCGCTCCAGTGCGGCGGAGCGGGTCAGGTTGACCGCGGCAAAAAAATCATTGACCGTGGTCGTCATCCGCTGGTTCTGAATCAGCGTGCGAAAGCTCGGCACGCCGATCGCCAGCAGGATGGCGGCAATGACCAGCGTGATCATCATTTCGATCAGCGTGAAGCCGCCGCGCCTTGCCTTCATGACCTGCTCCCGGATGATTGCCGCTCCATCACCAGCAATCCTTGGCGCCACTGACCGATACCGACTTCTGGCCGGTGCTGTCCAGCGACAGATCGCCGCATTTGCTGTCCTTGAAATTGCGATTGACGTTGCTGGTGCCGGCCATCGCGGTCAGCTTCACACAATTGACGATCACGTCGCCGGTACAGGCTTCGGCCTTGATTTCATAGGAGCTCGCGCTTGCGCTGTCGCCGGAATACCATTTGAACCCGGTCTTCGGCGACGCCTTGGAAAAGTCGATATAGGTATTGTTCTGCGAATAGTAGCGTTCCTGGTGCTGCATGATCTGCGTCAGCGTCGCCCAGCCGTCGGCGCGCTTGGACTTGACCACCGCCGACTGATAGGACGGATACACCACCGCGCCGAGTATCGCGACAATCGCCACGACGATCATCAGCTCGATCAGGGTGAAGCCTCTGTGCAGGGTCATGTTCACGGTGTTTTCCTATCCTACTGGTTGTGGAGTTGCTTCCAGTTCACGATTTCGCGCCAGCTCATGCGGCCGGCCGGCGGCATGAACGAACCGGTGCCGTTGGTGGCCTGCGCCGCCGTGCCCTGCACGCCGCCGGTACCGAAGTTGAACACCGCGAAATTCTTCTTGGCATTGCGCTTGCCGATCGAATCGCGATCACCGACCGTGGTGCCGGTCTCGAACAGCACTGGCGAACTCAGCATGCCGACGGTGGATGCCTCGCCGGTCACGCCGCCGCTCTCCGAAAGGCCTTCGCTGTTGATCGGCAGGCCGGTCAAGGCGCTCAAGGCATAGGTCCGGCCACCGCCGGTGGCACACGGATCGCTGCCGGTGATCAGGCTGTTGAAGAACAGCCGGCCATAGGCGATCAGCGGGTTGGTAATGGCCCGCTCGCCGGTGCCGGTGACGCCGCCGGACTGGTAGAAGTCCATGTACCAGCCCTGCTTCTGGCCGGTCTTGGAACCATAGATGAAATCGGAACCGGTCACCTTCATCGCGTCGCTGCCGGCTTTGGTGTCCTTACTCAGGGTGCGCGCCTGCAGCTTGCTGCGGCCGCTAACCTTGGTCACCGTGTCGTCGAGAATGCCGTAAAACGACTGCGTTTTGAAGTTGGCCGGCGCGGCGTCGGCATTTTCCACGTATTTGCCGGTACCGAACAGCACCACGTAGCCGCCGCCCGGCGCCAGGACCACCTTCGGCTGCATCGTGATCGGTTGCCGGTTGCTGCTGCCGTCCAGGGCGGCAAACAGCGGCGTGGAATTGATCGCGCCGCTCCACGGACCACCGGTGAAATCGAAGCGCCACAGATTGCCCTGCAGGTCGCCGGCGTAGGCATAGAGTACGGCGCCGTCATTGCCCACCACCATTTCGGGAGCGCTCAAGCCATTCTTGAGGTTCACATCCTTTACCGGCGTGGTGATCTTGTAGTAGTTGGCCCCCAGTTGCCAGGCCTCGTCCGACGGCTTGTCGAGCGACAGCAGGAACAGAGCGCCCTGCCCTTCATCGGCGGTGCCGAAATTGCTGTGGCCGTCGTCCTTGTAATTGTTCAAGCCGCTAGGAACCACCACGAAATACTTGTAGATCGGCGCCTGCGTGGCGGTATCGGTCCCGGTCCTGAACTTGGCGATCTGCGGCGGGCTGGTCAGGTTGCCCATGTCGCGGTCGTCGCGGTCGGTGAATTCCCAGATCGCGCCGAGGCCGCCGGCGAAATCGGCCGGGTTGGTCACGTCCAGCACGAACACGCCCTGGGCGCCACCGCCCATACCGGATGCCAGCAGGGTTTTCCAGGTGCTGCCGATCTTCGCTTCCTTGACCGTCATCGTGCCGTCGACATAGGGACGGTGCACATAGTCCGGATCGGTCAGCTGGTTCAGAGCGCCGATCAGCGCGTTCGGCACATAGGCGAACAGCTCGGTGCCGTCGCTGGCGTTGAACGCATGCAGCATGCCGTCGTTGGCGCCGACGTAGACCGCCTTGGTACGGTTCTTCCGGGCATTGTAGAAAGTGCCGTAGCCGTCACCCTGGATGTTCGGCGCCGGCGCCGCCACATAGGTCGGATTGCTGTTGATGATGTCGCCCAGCACGCGGTCGCGCTGACGGAAGATGCCGTTGGCCGAGCCTATTTCATCGACGCGGGAGCCGCGCAGGTAATTGACGCGCTTCTCGCCCAGGCCATCGTCCTCCTGGCTGCCGCTCGGGGATTTGCTCAGGGACGTCTTCTGGTCCTCGGTCAGACTGGCCCACTGGAATTCAACAGTGGTGAGCGAACCGTCGGCATTGACCTGCGCGGTGTAGATATTGCGTGCGTCCGGCGCCGGATTGGGCGCCACCGCCGCTGCTGCCGGCGTGGTGGTGGCTGGCTTGCCGGTGAGGACGATCCCCGCATCCCAGGTCGGAGTCGTTGCATCCTGGATCGTCACCACGTTGTTCGGCTCATAGCCGGGCGCGTTCTTGTCGCCAGTACCGATATCGACGAGGGTCAATTTCAGCTTCAGCAGGTTACCGCTCCATTTCGACGGATCGAAGCCGGGCTGGTAGACGTAGGAATCGCCGGTCGAGATCTTCGAAGTGGTCAGCGTGACGCCGGAAATGGTGCCGCTCTTGCTGGCCACCACCTGGAACACGCGCTTGATCGAATCGATCATCTTGCGCGGATTGCTGGCCAGGAAATAATTGTCCGGATCGGTACCATTGGTGGACCACTCGCTGTTGTCGTTGACCACCGTCACGCCGTCGATACCGTAGGTCTTGAACGGATTGCCGTCCTTGTTCTTGTCGTCGAAGCCGCCGTACTTCGCGGCCAGGTAGAACTGGCTGTTGCGCGGCTTGATGCCGCGCGTATTGGTGTCGTTGATATCGCCATTGCCGCCTTCGTCGACGTCGATCGAGAAAGTCTTGACGCGCACCGGCTTGTCGATCCGAATGTCGTTGGTATTGGCCCAATACGCCATGCCGGCCATGAAATAGGTGCCGTCGGTCGAACCGCCGTTCTTGGTGTCGAGGTCGGTCAGATTGCTGCGCCTGGCGAGATTGCCGAAGGTACCGCCTGAGTCGACCTCCATTTCGCTGACCTTTTTGGTCCAGGTAACCACGTTGAACGCCGGAGTCTTGCCGGCATCGACGGTATCGGCCGCACGGGCGCCGTCCGAGCCACGGCCGGGAGAGCCCGGAATGTAGGCATCGCGGTGCGTATTGACGTCGCCGATGGTGACGATGTAGTTGCTCTGACACGACGCGGTGATCGGATCGGTCAAGGTCGTCAGCACCGGAAAGTTGGCGTCGGTGGTCTTGGTACCGAGCGCGCGGATCGCACTGGTCTGGTTGGTCGAACCGTTGGTCGGCTGCTTGCCCTGCAGATAGCGCAGCGCTTCGTAATACAGCTCGCCGACCGGGTCCCAGCTCTTGTAGGCGCCGGAACGCGACGGATCGGTGCGGCCGAACTTGTTCAGGTAGTTCAGCACGCCGCTGTTGGTGGCGCTGGTCCGGTTGGCCGGGTCTTCCGGGTTGTTGTAGAACACACCGGTGGTCGCGTCCCATTCCGGCCTGTCGTTGGTCGATTCGGCGAACGACGGCGCATCGAACTTCTTCGGCCCGACGTACTTGATCGGGCCGCGCACCACCCCGCCGTACAGGTTGTTGTTGCCAGTGTCGTACTCAGTCAGATAGCCAAGCGCACCGACCCGGATCTTGTCCGAATTGCGCTGCAGCTGGCCTTCCGGCTTGTAGTTGCTGCCGTACTTCTGGCACAGGTCGACGCGGGTCGGCCCTTCGGTGGCGTCGCACACCCTCACGCGCGCCAGATACTCGCCGAAATACTTGTCGGTCTTGACCAATGTCGGCGGGTTGCCGGAGGTGCGGGCGGTGTCGCAATTGCCGCCGCTGTTGGTGTTGCTGAACAGGATGCGGTTGCGGCAGGAAACGACATAGAGCGTTCCGGTGGTGAACGGCGTCACCCGGTTCGGCGAAGTGATCGACTTGCGCGGGAAATACGTTCCATCCGCATAGAAGTTACTGTTGCTGTTGTAGCTGCCGTCCGGCAGCCAGGCCCGCTGCAGAACGGTCTTATCGACTTCGTCGATGACCCGGTCGCCACCGGTCATCGCATAGCGCAACATGTCGATCGACGACGAGACCGCCCAGTTCAGGAAATTGCCGCTGAAGGAATCGCCGCCGCATTCGCGATTGGCGTCGGCAGCCTTGGAAATCGAAAAATAGCCGGTGGCCTCGTTCAGGTCGGGATACGGGATCGCAGTCGTGACCGTGGTAGTGATCTCCGGGGTGTGGTTATAGCTGGTCGAGGTTGCCGGCTTGTCCAGCTTGGACCTGGTGAAGTAGGTGCTACCGTTGGGCGCATTAATCGACGACCCGGACCCGTTCTGGTAACCGGCGACACCGGTAAACGTACCGTCCGCGGTATTCAGATTGGCGGTGGTATATACCGGTGTGGCGCCTGCCTTGTTGCCAGAAAAGATCTTCGTATTCCTAGACACGTACCCATCCGGCCCGTACACGGCCGGAGTACCCGGCACCGTGGTGACGTTGTCGACGGTCGTGGTGACCGTGGTGGTGACGTCGGTGGTGGTGGTCGTCGTCGTGGTTTGGTTCGGTGTGGGATTGGTGTTGTTGGTCGTGTTCCCGGTGCTGGTGGAGCTAGAGCTGCTGGTGGACACCGTGGTCGGATAGGTATAGCACTGGCCAGGGTTGAAGTAGCCCAGATATTCGTTGGCGCCGTTGTAGTTGTCACGGTAGGCGGCGCCGACCGTCGGGAATTCCACCGACAGGTTCAACAGCATGTTCGGATGTACGTTGCCGCGGCCGGAAAACAGCGGGCCGGTGGCGATGTCGACCGTCGGCGGCGCCGCGAATGCAATACCGGCCGCGGCCAGTGCCGCCAGGCCGGTCGACTTGAGAAAGCGCTTTGCGATGGTTGTCATTCTGGTTTCCTCCCGACGGCCTTACTTGTCGATCTTGCGATAAAAGGTCTGCAGGACCGATTGCGTGGTCTCGCGCACCCCAAAACCCATCGCGGTAATGCGGAAAATGTAGTATTTCTTCGGAGCCGACTCACCTACCTCTGCTGCTTCACCGTTAAAAACAATGTATTCAATGATGTAACGCGGAGGCTTGCTGGGCAAAGTTCCGCTGCCAGTTTGCATCTTCTGACCAGTAAATTTACCGAACGGAACTGATTTTGTTGTAGTAGCGTTATCGTCCGCAAAATCAATGACTTGCCATACCGGCTTGCCATTAACCGGTTGCGGATCACACAGTCCAAGATAGCGATTACTATCGCCAGCGCCGCAGCCCAGTGCAAAGTCTTCAGTAATAGCGTTTCCGGAAAAAGTCTCAGAAAAAAACGAACTTCTCGAATCACTAGAAGTTGAGCCCTCGATATCCATTTCAGCATCCATCAGCGCCGCTTCGGCGGCCTGGAAGGCGATCTGGCGGTCGCGGTCGTTGCGCGAAGCCTTTTCACCCTGCAGCGCGATCTGCGCCGCCGAAATACCCAGCAGCAGCACCGCCACCAGCATCAGCAGCGACACCACCAGCGAGGCGCCGCGCTGCTGCTCCGGCATGGCGGATATGGCGAATGGATGGCCGCGTGTCATGATCCACTCCCTTCCGGCTGATTGCGGAACTGGATGGTCGCCATGTACACCTTCCGGCTGCGCCTGCGGGTTTCCGCCGGCAGGCTGGATTCGGCGATGCTGGCGCCGGCGTCGTTGCTGCCGTTGGCGTCGGTGTAGTCCGGGCCGAACAGGTGGTAGGTGGTTTCCACCGGTTCGGCCTGCCGCGCCTGCGCGCCGCGCAACAGCAGCGCCACCTTGACCGCGGTGACTTTTTTCCAATAGGTATCTATATTCGTCCTGACCGGGGGGCCGGCGTCGAGCGCCTTGATCTGGGTCGCGGTCATGAACTGGTTGGCGATGCGGTCGCCGTCGGTGTCGACGCCGTACAGCACCTGGAACGATTCGACGCCGCGCGCGATGGCACCATAGCCCCAGGTGCTGCCGGCGTCGTTGCGGTACTTGCAGCGCAGTTCCGGCACGCCGGCGGCGTCCTTGGCGACGTAATAGATGCTCCAGCCGCGGTCTTCGTCGGCGGTATTCTGCGACGCCGGCGCCGACACGCCATTGCCGGCGCAATCGACGATCGATTCGTCGGCATCGGTCGAGCCGGGCTTGCTGACGCCGAAAAAGCGCACCGCCAATACGTCGCTGCCGTTGACCACATCGCTGGTCTGCGGATTGTCGATGCCGGGCGTGCCGGTGTCTTCCTTGAGGCGGCGGGCGTCGAGGCCTACCAAGTTGGCTTCCATCGTTGGCACCATAACGATCGGAGCACTTATCTCATTTTTTGTGGCGGAGTCAATTGTGCCCCAGTTTTCAAAGCCGGCCTGGCGCAGCGAGCGATTGATGTTCTCCAGCGCGAAGCGGGCTGTGTCCTGCATCTGCGTGCCGTCGTCCTGCGCGATGTAGCTCGATTTGCTGGAAACCAGGAGCGCGGTGGCGGCCAGCACCACCAGCATGCCGAGCACGATCGAGATCATCAGCTCGACCAGGGTCAGGCCACGCTGGCGGGCCTGGCGGTCCGGGAAGGGCAGGCCGCTCATTTGACGTAGGGCTCCACGGTAATGGCGACGGCAGGAGGAAATTTCTTGTCGGCGTCGCGGATCAGCGTGCCGTCCGGGTTCTTGCCCTGCCAGCCGACCTTGATCACGAACGGCGCGTTGTTGCCGGTGGAGGCGGTATAGCTGCAGTCCCATTGCAGCCGGCTGTCGGCGGTGCTCCACGGCGAGGCGTCGCGGCAGATCTTGACCTTGCCGCCGGGCAGCGCCTGGCGCAGCTGCATGGTCCAGTTGTAGATGTCGAACTCGGCGACCTCGGCGTCGCTGCAGCCGGCGCTGCCGTAACAGAATTTGCCCGGCTCGGTCGGCGCATCGTCGGCGGCGGAATCGTGTTCGAAGATGAACGGATTGGCGCTATCGTCCTGGTTCATCTGCTTGCCGTTGGAGCGCATCTTGTCGGCCATCTCGGTCGCCAGCTGCACCGCGACCGATTGCAGCGCCGACTGCTGCGAGGTGCGCGCCGCCACCAGCTGCATGCCGGCGGCGCCGATCACGCCCAATGCCAGCACGAAGATCGAGATCAGCACCTCGATCAGGCTAAAGCCAAGTTGTCGGTTGTTCCCCATGAGTAGCCCATTGCAAACGGTTTCTCGCATGCAAAGTGTAAGGGGTTGGGCGCAGGGAAAGATGCCGCCGGTCAAGTGAATTCGACCGGTCGTCGCCGCCGGGGCGGTCTAGTGGGGATTATTTGGATGGCGACGGCCGGTGTTCCTGGTCGATTTCGGCGACCGCGTCCTGGAATTCGGTGACGTCCTCGAAGCTCTTGTAGACCGAGGCGAAGCGGATGTAGGCGATCTTGTCGAGGCGCTTCAGTTCGCGCATCACCAGTTCGCCGACCTGGCCGGACAGGACTTCGCGCTGGCCGCTGGAGCGCAGTTTTTCTTCGATGTGGCCGATGGCGGCGTCGACCGCCTCGGCCGACACCGGCCGCTTGCGCAGCGCCAGCATCAGGCTGGCGCGCAGCTTGTCGGCATCGAATTCGGTGCGGCTGCCGTTTTTCTTGACGATCACCGGCATCGTCAGTTCGACCCGTTCGTAGGTGGTGAAGCGCTTGTCGCAGGCGTTGCAGCGGCGGCGGCGGCGGATGCTGTCGCCCTCTTCCGAGACGCGGGTGTCAAGGACCTGGGTGTCGTCGTGGTGGCAGAACGGACATTTCATGATGGTGGGCGTGGCTCGAAATTGCCTGGAGTCGGAAGCGCCGGACGCCGGCGCCGCTTGCTTGGCTCGGATATCGCCTGGCCGCCCGCCGTCGGCAGCCATATACTCCCCTGCATGCACCTCTATACCGGGCGTTACCCGGCCGTTTTGATTCTATACTCCTGCCCTCTTTGAATACCACATCGATTATCGAGTATTTATTCGACTGAAGCGAGGCCGGCTTTGCATCAGGACGCAAACGCCGCATTGGCCGTTCCCGCGCAGGCGGGAACGACACGGCCATGATCCGATGGCAAGCGGCCCGCCGCGCCGCTCAGCCGTAGACCGGGAACGCGTCGGTCAGCTTTTTGACTTCCGCCTTCACGCGCTCGATGTTGGCGGCGTCGTGCGGATTGTCGAGCACGTCGGCGATCAGGTTGCCGACCTTGACCGCCTGTTCTTCCTTGAAACCGCGCGTGGTCATCGCCGGGCTGCCGAGGCGGATACCGCTGGTGACGAACGGCTTTTCCGGATCGTTCGGGATCGCGTTCTTGTTGGTGGTGATGTGGGCGCTGCCGAGGATCGCTTCGGCTTCCTTGCCGGTGATCTTCTTGGCGCGCAGGTCGACCAGCATCACGTGGCTTTCGGTGCGGCCGGAAACGATGCGCAGGCCGCGCGCGATCAGGGTCTTGGCCAGCGCGTCGGCATTCTTCGCCACCTGCTGCTGGTAGGTCTTGAATTCCGGGCTCAGCGCTTCTTGGAAGGCGACCGCCTTGGCGGCGATCACGTGCATCAGCGGACCGCCCTGGATGCCGGGGAAGATCGCCGAATTGATCGCCTTCTCGTGCTCGGCCTTCATCAGGATCACGCCGCCGCGCGGGCCGCGCAGCGATTTGTGGGTGGTGGTGGTGACGAAGTCGGCGTACGGCACCGGGTTCGGATAGACGCCGGCGGCGATCAGGCCGGCGTAGTGCGCCATGTCGACCATGAACCAGGCGCCGACGTCCTTGGCGACCTTGGCGAAGCGTTCGAAATCGATCTTGAGCGCATAGGCGGAGGCGCCGGCGATGATCAGCTTCGGCTTCTTCTCGTGCGCCAGGCGCTCCATCGCGTCGTAGTCGATCTCTTCCTTGTCGTTCAGGCCGTAGGAAACGACGTTGAACCACTTGCCGGACATGTTCAGCGCCATGCCGTGCGTCAGGTGGCCGCCTTCGGCCAGCGACATGCCCATGATGGTGTCGCCCGGCTTCAGCATCGCGAAGAACACGCCCTGATTGGCCTGCGAGCCGGAATTCGGCTGCACGTTGGCGGCCTCGGCGCCGAACAGCCGCTTGACGCGCTCGATCGCCAGCGATTCGGCGACGTCGACGAATTCGCAGCCGCCGTAGTAGCGCTTGCCCGGATAGCCTTCGGCGTACTTGTTGGTCAGCTGCGAGCCCTGCGCCTGCATCACTGCCGGCGAACAGTAGTTTTCCGATGCGATCAGCTCGATGTGGTCCTGCTGACGCTGGTTTTCGTGCTGGATCGCGGCCCACAGTTCGGGGTCGACGCTGGCGATGGTTTGGTCTTTGCTAAACATGACTACTCCAGTCGATAGAGGGAATCCGAATCGAATGAGGGCCGAAGATCAGGGAGTGCAGGCAGCCTCAAGCGTTTTACCATCTTGGCTACCCAGGCGCACGGCTCGTTGAAATCTCACGCTTCCCGGTGGGAACCCACCTTTTCCGGGCGCGGCGGCCCGGATTTTCGCCAGTCACGTGAGACGGAATGGTGGCGGAATTTTAGACGAAGGGGCGGTTTTGGGCAAGCTGGCGCCGGCGCGGCGCCTCCCGTCCGCGCTAGGCGGTGGCCGAATCCTTCCCGTGCAGCACCGCGCGCACGATGCCGGCGCGGATCACGAAGTCGCCGAAGTGCTCGCCGGCGCTGCGCTCGGCGGCGAAGCGGGCGAACAGGCCGTCCAGCTCTTCCAGGATGCGCGCTTCGCCGATGTTTTCCAGGTACAGCCGGT
Source organism: Burkholderiaceae bacterium (assembly GCA_049672545.1). GTDB lineage: Bacteria > Pseudomonadota > Gammaproteobacteria > Burkholderiales > Burkholderiaceae_D > DATJCV01. The sequence goes on along the minus strand of JBATWJ010000432.1, from coordinate 2,182 downwards.
TGATGCGCTGGCCGTGCCAGCCGCCGCCCAGGTACATGTTGTACTTGCCGGGTGCGCGGCCGGTGAAGGCGATCTCGGCGACGTACGGCCGCGCGCAGCCGTTCGGGCAGCCGGTCATGCGCAGCGTGATCGGCTCGCCGGCCAGGCCGTGGCCGTCCAACAGCGCCTCGACCTTGTCGATCAGCTGCGGCAGATAGCGCTCGCTCTCGGCCATTGCCAGCCCGCAGGTCGGCAGGCCGACGCAGGACATCGAATTCAGGCGCAGCGCGCTGCCCTGATTGGCGGCGTCCAGGCCGTGGCTGCGCAGCAGCGCGTCGATCTTGCGCTTGTCGCGCGCGGCGACGTTGGCGATCACCAGATTCTGGTTCGGCGTGACGCGGAATTCGCCGCGGTGCACGCGCGCGAGGTCCTGCAGCGCGCTCATCAGCCGGCGCCGGCCGACATCGGCGATGCGGCCGTTCTCGATGAACAGCGTGTAGTGCCAGTCGCCGTCACCGCCGCGCACCCAGCCGTACGGGTCGTTGTTGCTGTCGAAGGCGAAGGCGCGCGGCGCCTCCAGCACGAAGCCGAGGCGGCGTTCCAGCTCGGCGCGGAACCAGTCGACACCCTTGTCGTCGATGGTGTACTTGAAGCGCGCGCGCGAACGGTCGGCGCGGTTGCCGTAGTCGCGCTGGATCGTCACCACCGCCAGCGCCACTTCCGGCAGCTTCTCCTTCGGGAAATAGCCGACCACGTCGCCCAGCCGCGGATAGGTATGCGCGACCCGGTCGGTGCGCCCCATGCCGCCGCCGACGGTCAGATTGAAACCAGCCAGCGCCTCGCCGTCGGCGATCGCGATGAAGCCGGCATCCTGCGTGTAGACGTCGATGTCGTTGGACGGCGGAATGGCGAAGCCGAACTTGAACTTGCGCGGCAGATAGGTCGGCCCGTACATCGGTTCTTCCGGCTCCGACGACGCCACCTTCTCGCCATCCAGCCAGATCTCGTGGTAGGCGCGCTGGCGCGGAATCACCTGATCGGAGGTGGCGCGCGCCAGTTCGTAGACTTCACGATGCAGCGCCGACAGCTGCGGATTGACCGAGGACATGATGCCGCGCGTGACGTCGCCGCAGGCGGCGATGGAGTCCAACAGCGCCTCGTGCAGGCCCTGGATGGTCGGCTTCAGGTTGTTCTTCAGCACGCCGTGGAACTGGAAGGTCTGGCGCGTCGTCAGCCGCAGGCTGCCGCCGCCATAGGCCTGCGCCAGCTCCGACAGCTGCAGCCACTGCGCCGGCGTGCAGACGCCGCCGGCCAGCCGCACGCGGATCATGAACTGGTAGGCCGGCTCCAGCTTCTGGCGGCGGCGCTCGTCGCGCAGGTCGCGGTCGTCCTGCTGATAGATGCCGTGGAACTTCATCAGCTTGGTATCCGTCTCGGCGACGGCGCCGGTGATCGGCTCCAGCAGGCTGGCGGCGATCGTGCCGCGCAGCTGGTTGCTGGCCGCCTTCATCCGTTCGTCGGCGGACAGCTTTTCCAGCGGCTGCGAAATGTCGGTGCTGCGGTCGATTTCTGTGGTGGGGTTTTCCATGCGGGTCGCTCTTTCAATACACGTCTTTCTGGTAACGCCCGGCCGCCTGCAGTTCACGCAGGTAGTCGGCCGCGTCGTCGTCGCCGCGTCCGCGGCCGTGCGCGATCAGCGCCAGCAGCGCCGCGTGCACGTCCTGCGCCATGCCGTTGGCGTCGCCGCACACGTACAGATGGGCGCCGTCGGCGATCCAGCGGTACAACTCCGCGCCCTGCTGCAGCAGCTTGTGCTGGACGTAGATCTTGTCGTGCTGGTCGCGCGAGAAAGCGACGTCGGCGCGCGTCAGCAGGCCGGCGCGCAGCCACTCCTGCCATTCGGCCTGGTACAGGAAATCGGTGCGGAAGTTGCGCTCGCCGAAGAACAGCCAGCTGCGACCGCGCTCGCCGCGCGCTTCACGCTGCTGCAGAAAGGCGCGGTACGGCGCAACCCCGGTGCCGGCGCCGATCATCACGATCGGCGTCGCGGCGTCGGCCGGCAGCCGGAAATGCGTGTTCTGCTGCACGTAGACCGGCACGCTGTCGCCGACCTGCAGCCGCTCGGCCAGGTGCAGCGATGCCACGCCGTGGCGTTCGCGCTGCTGCAACTGGTAGCGCAGCGGCGCCACACACAGGTGCACCT
>JBATWJ010000431.1:0-6004 GCA_049672545.1 Burkholderiaceae bacterium | reverse complement strand
GCCTGCAGGCCGAGGATGGTGCCGGTGGCTTTTTTCAGGCCGTACGACAGTCCGTGCGACATCGACAACACGGCGCCGGAACCGGGCGAGACGGCGATCAGGCAGGCGGCGACGACAAAGGTGATCCAGGCGGCGAAGCTCATCGGAGTTTCCGGCAAAAGAGAGAATTATGCCGTGGCGGCGCGGGCTTTGCCGTGCCGCCGGCGGCACCGGCCGGGGCCGGATTTACCTTACGTTTACGTAAACGTAAATCCTCGGTATGATTTGCGGAAACCGGGGCGGCCGGCAGCCGGCTGCTGTCCGCCACCCGATGCCATTCCAACCCGAGACTGCCGATGCCGACCCTATCCGCCCAACTCGAACGCTTCATCCAGGCCAGCTTTGCGCGCCAGGGCGCGCTGATGGCGTGGCAGGCGCGCCTGCATGACCTCGCGCCCGGCGCCTGCGCGATCACGCTGCCGATGAGCGCGGCGGTGACGCAGCAGCACGGCTATTTCCACGGCGGCGTGATCGGCGCGCTGGCCGACGCCGCCGGCGGCTATGCGGCCAATACGCTGCTGATGCCGGAGGCGGAATGCCTGACCGCCGAATACAAGATCAACATCCTGGCGCCCGGCATCGGCGAGGCGCTGGTGGCGCGCGGCTCGCTGCTGAAGAAAGGGCGTACGCTGGTGATCGCGCGCGCCGACGTCTTCGCGGTCAACGGCGGCGCCGAAAAGCTGTGCGCGGTGATGCAGCAGACGCTGTTCGCGATCCCGTGCCCGCACGCCGACCAATTCGATCCGCAACCCTGATCCCCTGAGGACGCCATGATCCATCTCCCCGGACTGACCTTCGACCACGGCGAGGACATCGCCGCGCTGCGCGAATCGGTGCAGCAATTCGCGCAAAAGGAAATCGCGCCGCGCGCGGCCGAAATCGACAGGAGCGACCAGTTCCCGATGGACCTGTGGCGCAAGATGGGCGAGCTCGGCATCCTCGGCATCACGGTCGGCGACGAATACGGCGGCGCCGACATGGGCTACCTGGCGCACATCGTCGCGATGGAGGAAATCTCGCGCGCGTCGGCGTCGGTCGGGCTGTCCTACGGCGCTCATTCCAACCTGTGCGTGAACCAGATCAAGCGCAACGGCACGCCCGAGCAGAAGGCGAAATACCTGCCGAAGCTGATTTCCGGCGAACACGTCGGCGCCTTGGCGATGTCGGAGCCGAACGCCGGCTCCGACGTGGTCAGCATGAAGCTGTCGGCGGTCCTGAAGGGCGACCGTTATGTGCTGAACGGCAGCAAGATGTGGATCACCAACGGTCCCGACGCCGACACGCTGGTGGTCTACGCGAAGACCGACCTCGAAGCCGGCCCGCGCGGCATGACCGCGTTCCTGATCGAAAAAGGCTTCAAGGGTTTTTCGATCGCGCAAAAGCTCGACAAGCTCGGCATGCGCGGCTCGCACACCGGCGAACTGGTGTTCCAGGATTGCGAAGTGCCGGCCGAAAACGTGCTGGGCGGTGTCGGCCGCGGCGTCAACGTGCTGATGTCGGGACTGGATTTCGAGCGCACCGTGCTGTCCGGCGGGCCGCTCGGCATCATGGCCGCCTGCATGGACGCGGTGGTGCCGTACGTGCACGAACGCAAGCAGTTCGGCCAGGCGATCGGCGAATTCCAGCTGATGCAAGGCAAGCTGGCCGACATGTACTCGACCATGATGGCGTGCCGCGCCTACGTCTACGCGGTCGGCCAGGCCTGCGACCGCGCCAGCACGCCGGACGCGGTGCGCGCGCTGCGCAAGGACGCCGCCGGAGCCATCCTGTATTCCGCCGAAAAAGCCACCTGGATGGCCGGCGAAGCGATCCAGACCCTGGGCGGCAACGGCTACATCAACGAAAACCCGACCGGCCGCCTGTGGCGCGACGCCAAACTGTACGAAATCGGCGCCGGCACCAGCGAAATCCGCCGCATGCTGATCGGGCGGGAGTTGTTTGCGGAGACGTGTTAGTGGGAGTATGTGCTTAAACCGGACGTATTTCTTCCGAGATGGGCCGGTATTGCCGGGAGTATAGGTTGCGGTCCAGGTTTTCGTCGTTGCCGTTGCTTTTATAGTTGCTTCTGACTTTGACGTGTCCCCGCTTGGACGCTGCCGCTGCTGCGGCGCCGAAATCGGATCAGAAATGAAACATGTCTGAGGTGAAGCAGGGGTTTCGCGGGGTATGGCCCGCGCCTGCGCAACGGTATCCGCTTGCAAGCGGATACGCGCCCTGCAAGGGCAGCGAGTTGGTTTCATTTCCCGATTTTGGCGTTGCGGCAGCGGGAAGCCGAAGGCCAGCGTCTTGCGGTCGCTTTTCTTTGCTTACTTTCTTTGGCGAGACAAAGAAAGTAAGTGGCCGCCGGGCCACCCCCGGCTAGTCACCACGGAGTAGCAGCCGAGTCAGTAAGCAATCAACGTCGTTGGTTTCCCGCTTCCGCCGGAACGCGATGGAAAAGCCGATAGCCGAATCGCTCCATTCAGTCTATTGGCACAGAAGGACGAACCAATTTCGCAACTCCCACAACCCGAAACCCCGACAACTACAAACCCTTACCCCAACCCGGCTAAACTGGCGACCTGAAAAAACCACTTCCCCGCTCCCATGCACGCCGCCTTCCCCAAACTGCTGTCCTCGCAAATCGCCTTCGACATCGCGCGCACGATGCTGGACGGCTTCGACAAGCACTACCGGCTGTTCCGCCAGGCCAGCCAGGACGCCAAGCGCTATTTCGAGACGCGCGACTGGAAGACCGCGCAGGCCGCCGCCACCGAGCGGATCGCGTTCTACGACGCCCGGGTGCGCGAATGCGTGCAGATCCTGGAGGACGAATACCACCAGAGCGAGCTGACCGACGAGGTCTGGCACGAGGTCAAGCTGCACTACATCGGCCTGTTGACCGACCACAAGCGGCCGGAACTGGCGGAAACCTTCTTCAACTCGGTGTTCTGCAAGATCCGCCACCGCACCTATTTCCACAACCGCTTCATCTTCGTGCGGCCGGCGGTGGCCACCGAATACATCGAGACCGAAGAGCCGGCGCCGACCTACCGCGTCTACTACCCGGCCAAGGACGGGCTGCGCTACACGCTGTCGCGCATCGTCACCAATTTCCAGCTGGCGGCGCCGTTCGCCGACCTGGAGCGCGACGTCGCGCAAGTCGAGGCGCGGCTGCGCGCGCAGTTCGGCGGCGCCGCGCTGGAGCCGAACCACCAGATCCAGGTGCTGGCCAGCCTGTTCTTCCGCAACAAGGGGGCCTACATCGTCGGCAAGGGCATCAACGGCAATCGCGAATACCCGTTCGTGGTGCCGGTCCTGTACAACCGCCGCGGCCAGCTGGTGCTCGACACGGTGCTGCTCGATCCGCTGCAGATCACGGTGCTGTTTTCGTACACGCGCGCCTACTTCCTGGTCGACATGGAAGTGCCGTCGGCCTACGTGCAGTTCCTGCGCTCGCTGATGCCGACCAAGCCGAAGAGCGAGATCTACACCATCCTCGGCCTGCAGAAGCAGGGCAAGGCGCTGTTCTACCGCGATTTCCTGCACCACCTGAAGTATTCGTCGGACCGCTTCGACGTCGCGCCCGGCATCCGCGGGCTGGTGATGGCGGTGTTCGCGCTGCCGTCGTTCCCGTACGTGTTCAAGGTGATCAAGGACCACTTCCCGCCGCCGAAGGAAACCACGCGCGCCGAGGTGCAGCAGAAATACCTGCTGGTCAAGAACCACGACCGCGTCGGCCGCATGGCCGATACGCTCGAATATTCGAGCGTCGCCTTCCCGCGCGCGCGCTTCGCGCCGAAGCTCCTGGCCGAACTGAAGGAAGTGGCGCCGTCGATGATCGAGGAAGACCACGACCAGATCATCATCCGCCACCTGTACATCGAACGGCGCATGGTGCCGCTGAACCTGTGGCTGGCCGACGCCGAAAAGCGCGGCGACATGGAGGCGATGGAACACGGCGTGCGCGAATACGGCAACGCCATCAAGGACCTGGTGGCGGCCAACATCTTCCCCGGCGACATGCTGTACAAGAACTTCGGCGTCACGCGCCAGCGCCGCGTGGTGTTCTACGACTACGACGAGATCGAATACATCACCGACTGCAATTTCCGCCGCATTCCCGAACCGCAGAACGAAGAGCAGGAAATGGCGGCCGAGCCCTGGTATCCGGTGCACAAGCACGACGTGTTCCCGGAACAGTTCGGCCCCTTCCTGCTCGGCAATCCGCACGTGAAGGCATTCTTCCTGAAGCACCATGCGGACCTGCTGACGCCGGAATTCTGGCAGCAGCGTAAACAGCGGATAATGGAAGGCCATCTGGAAGACGTCTTTCCCTATCCGCAAGAAATCCGTTTCAGCTACCGTGCGGCGCCGGCAGACCTGCCGGCCGAGCGCGCCGAAGCGGCGCCGGCGTAAGCGGCATCGCGTTTTCCTCCGATTTTTGATCCGATCTGCATCGAACCCCTGAGACTTTAGATAAAGGAAACATCATGAACGACCCCATCGTCATCGTCGGCGCCGCCCGCACTCCCATGGGCGCATTCCAGGGCGATTTTTCCTCGTTGTCTGCCAGCGACCTCGGCGCCACGGCGATCCGCGCCGCGCTCGAGCGCGCCGGACTCGATCCGCAGCAGGTGCAGGACGTGCTGTTCGGCAACTGCCTGATGGCCGGCCAGGGCCAGGCGCCGGCGCGCCAGGCCGCGATCAAGGCCGGCATCCCGACCTCGGCCGGCGCCGTCACGCTGTCGAAGATGTGCGGCTCGGCGATGCAGGCGGCGATGTTCGCCTACGACTCGATTCAAGCCGGCACCAACGAAGTGGTGGTGGCCGGCGGCATGGAATCGATGACCAACGCGCCCTACCTGATCCCGAAGGCGCGCGGCGGCTACCGCATCGGCCACGGCATGATCTACGACCACATGATGATGGACGGCCTGGAAGACGCCTACACCCGCGATGAAAAGGGCAATGCGCGCGCGATGGGCACCTTCGCCGAGGATTGCGCCGCCAAGTACCAGTTCACGCGCGAACAGCAGGATGCGTTCGCGATCGCCTCGGTCAAGCGCGCGCAGGCGGCCAGCGCCGATGGCTCGTTCGCCTGGGAAATCGCGCCGGTCACGGTGAAGGGCCGCAATGGCGAAACCGTGATCGACAAGGACGAAGGCCCGGCCAAGGCCAAGCTGGACAAGATCCCGGCCTTGAAGCCGGCGTTCAAGAAGGACGGCACCATCACCGCCGCCTCGTCGTCGTCGATCAACGATGGCGCAGCGGCCCTGGTGATCATGCGCGAATCGACCGCGAAGAAGCTCGGCTGCACGCCGATCGCCAGGATCGTCGGCCACGCCCGCCATTCGCAGGAACCGAACTGGTTCACCACCGCGCCGGTCGGCGCGATGCAGAACCTGTTCAAGAAGACCGGCTGGAGCCCGGCCGAAGTCGACCTGTTCGAAATCAACGAAGCGTTCGCGGCAGTGCCGATGGCGGCGATGAAGGAAATGGGCATCCCGCACGACAAGGTCAACGTGCACGGCGGCGCCTGCGCGCTCGGCCACCCGATCGGCGCTTCCGGCGCCCGCATCATCGTCACGCTGATCGGCGCGCTGAAGAAGACCGGCGGCAAGCGCGGCGTCGCCTCGCTGTGCATCGGCGGCGGCGAAGGCACGGCGATGGCGATCGAACTGATGTAAGCGGGGCCTGCCGTTCCCGCGGCTTTAGGCGGGAACCCAGTGTCGTTCGTTTTGAACCGGTGGCGCATCATGCGTTGCTCAAACAAAGACACTGGGTTCCCGCCTGCGTGGGAACGACAGGAAAAATAAGTCGCTTCCACCCGAAAGCCCCACCATGCCCACCGCCCTCGTGATCGGCGCCTCGCGCGGCATCGGCCGCGAGTTCGTGCGCCAGCTGCTGGCCGGCGGCTGGCAGGTGCATGCGACCGCACGCGACGATGCGGCTCTGGCCGAGCTGCGTGCGGCCGGTGCTGAGC
>JBATWJ010000430.1:0-4363 GCA_049672545.1 Burkholderiaceae bacterium | reverse complement strand
GTCGGGCATCGCGGCGGCAGTAACCGGATCGGCGGCCGCCCTGCGCCGCGCCGTCTTCCCGCTGGCGGCAGCGGCTGTTTTTGCCGCGCGCGGCTGTTTGCCGGAGACGCTTTCCGGACGCAGGCCGACGATGTCGGCGGCATCGCCCGTCGCCGCTTCGGCGTCGCGCTCCTTGATCAGCAGCCAGTTTTCCTTGTGTGCCTTGGCCGGTCCCATCCGCACCAAGGCCCAGCCGCCGGCCAGCTTGTCGCCGTCGAGCCGGAACTTCAGGCGGCCGCGGCGCAACCCTTCGTGCGGATCGCCGTCCGGAATCCAGCGTCCGCGGTCCCACAGCAGCACGCTGCCGGCGCCGTACTGGTGCGCCGGGATTTCGCCTTCGAAGCTGCCGTATTCCAGCGGATGATCCTCTACCTGCACCGCCAGCCGCTTCTGGCCAGGGTCCAGGCTCGGGCCTTTCGGGATCGCCCAGCTCTTCAGCACGCCGTCCAGCTCCAGCCGGAAATCGTAGTGCAGGTGGCTGGCATCGTGCCGCTGGATCACATACGACAGCGTCTTGCGGGCGCGCGCCGGCTTGCCGCGCGGTTCCGGCGTCTTGCTGAAATCGCGCTTCTTCAGGTAAGTGTCGAGCGTCATGCGCGGGCGCGCCGCCGGCCATCGGCGCTCGTCGATTTACCGCCACCGCTGGTGTGCCCGGTCTTGGCCTTGGCAGCCGGTCGGCTGCGCGGCTTGCCGCCATCCGGGCGCGCCGGCGTGCCGTTCTTGCGCAGGCTTTCCTTCAACAGCGCCATCAGGTCGATGATCTTGGCGTCGGCCGGCTCGGCCTGTTCTTCCGGCTCCGGCTCGGTGATGGTGTGGGTCTGCTTGGCCTTGATCTTCTTCTTCACCAGCGCCAGCACGTCGTCGCGGTAGCTGTCGCGGTATTGGGCGACGTTCCACGGTTCGCTCATGTCTTCGACCAGCGACAGTGCCATCTGGATTTCCTTGTCGCTGATGCCGGCCCGGCGCAGGCTGGACGGCGGCAGCTGGTAGTCGTCGGCGGGGCGGATGGCGTCGGCGTAGCGCAGCGTGTCGAGCACGATGGCGTCGCCGATCGGCGACAGCGCCGCCAGGTGCTGCTTGGTGCGCAACACGATCTGCGCCAGCGCCGCCTTGCCGGAGCGGCGCAGGGTTTCGCGCAGCAGTGCGTAGACCTTGTCGCCGCCCTTGTCGGGCGTCAGGTAGTACGGGTGTTCGTAGTAGGTCAGCGGGATGTCGGCGAGGTCGACGAAGTTCAGGATGTCGATGGTCTGCGTCGCCTTGACGTTGGCGCGCCGCAGATCTTCGTCGCTCAGCACCACGTACCGGTCGGGTTCGTATTCGTAACCCTTGACGATGTCGTCCCAGTCGACTTCCTTGCCGGTTTCCTTGTTGATGCGCTTGTAGCCGATCGGCGCGAAATCGCGCCGGTCGAGCATCGTCAGATCCAGCTCGTCGCGCTCTTCGGCCGAATACAGGTGGACCGGGATGTGCACCAGTCCGAAGCTGATCGCGCCTTTCCACAATGGTCTGTGCATGCCGTACTCCCACCGATGATTGCATCCGGCCGGTCGCCGCGTCGGGCCGCGAAGTGGCCAACTTGATCATGCGACGCCAAAAGTGGATGCGGGTTCCGGACGGTCGTTTGGCGAGTCGGCCACGCAATGCGCGCGGGCGCCGACCATGAGGAGAATGTAGGAGTATGCGATAAATATGCAGGAAAAACCTGCGGCATGAGAATGTATGTTCGGGAGTATATGAAATCTGTGGCGCGTGCCTCCTATACTGGAAAAAAAATCCGGCTTGCGCCGGAGAGGAGGGATGCTGCCGGGCGTTGCGCCGGCCGGCGCCGCTTCAGCGCAGGTAATAGAAGAACAGGACCCCGACGCTGATGCCGAGCGCCAGCGCGCCGCAGGCGCGTTGCAGGCTGTGACGGCGGGTGGTGCGGATCTTCGATTCGTAGAGTTTCTTTTTGAATGCCAGGTTCTGTTCCCGCATGATCGCTCCCGAAATACTGTTTGACGCCGTCATTTTGGCAGCCGGCGCCGGCGTCAACATTGATCCGCAGCAAAATTCGGGCGCGTCCGACGACACCGTTCAGGTCGCCGGCGGCGGCGCGATGCGGTAGGTGTCGCGTCCGGCCTTCTTGGCTTCGTACAACATGTCGTCGGCCTGCTTCAGCAGCTGTTCGCGCGTTTCTGCGCCGCCGCGGTAGTAGGCCAGGCCGATGCTGGTGCTGACCTGCACCACCTGGCCTTCGAGCGAGAACGGCGGCCGCATCGCCTGGCAGATCTTGGCGGCGATGGCGGCGGCATCCTGCGGCTGCTTCAGGTTTTCCATGATCACGGTGAATTCGTCGCCGCCCAGACGCGCCACGCTGTCGGTGGCGCGCAGCGTCCGCAGCAGGCGGGCGACGAAGGATTTCAGCAGCGCGTCGCCGATCGGGTGGCCGTAGGTGTCGTTGATCCGCTTGAAATGGTCGACGTCAAGGTAGATCACCGCCATCAACGTCTTCTGATGGCGGCTGTTGGCCATCGCCTGCTCCAGCTTGGCCTCGAAGCCGGCGCGGTTCAGAAGGCCGGTCAGGCTGTCGATGCGGGTCATCTCGACCAGGCGCCGTTCATGGATCTTCTTGGCGGTGACGTCGTGGCCCATCACATGGAAGCCGATCACGCGGCCCGGCTCGTCAGCGTCGAATTCCGGCGTGTAGGTCGCTTCCGAACAACGGTATTCGCCGTTGCGATGCTCGTCGATCTCGAAGGTGACGGTTTCGCCGCCCAGCGCGCGCTCGATCCACGGCAGCGCGCGCTGGTACAACGCCTCGCCGACCAGCTCGCGCATGCTCATGCCGCGGATGGCGTCGCGCGCGATGCCGAACACGCGTTCATAGGCCAGGTTGTTGAAGCGGAAGCGCTGCTCGGTGTCGACGAAGGCCACCAGCGCCGGCAGCGTGTCGGCGATGGTGCGCAGGTGCTGCTCGCTTTCCTGCAGCGCCTTTTCGGCGGCACGCCGGGCGGTGATGTCGTCGACGCTGCCGACGTGGCCGAGCAGCTGGCCGTCGACCACGATCGGCGCGCTCTTGACCGACGCCCAGACGATGCGGCCGTCGGCGTGCAGGAAGCGGTAGGTACCCTGGTACGGTACACGCTGGCGCGCGGTCTTGCTCCAGCCCTGGAACACCTTCAGCCGGTCCTGCGGATGCACCGCCTCGACCCAGCCGGCGCCCAGCGCACGCGCAGCCGGCAGGCCCGACATCTGTTCGTAGGCGCGGTTGACGTAGGTGCAGCGGCCGCCGGCGTCGGTGCGGAACACGCCCAGCGGCGACGAATCGTTGGCGGCCGCCAGTTCCGCCTGCCGCGTGCGCAGCTCCAGCTCGCGCGCGCGCCGTTCGGTGATGTCGACCGCAATGCCGAGCAGGTATTCCGGCTTGCCGTGCTCGTCCGCCAGCGGCAGCGAAATGGTGCGCAGGAACACTTCGCTGCCGTCCGGACGCCGGAACGGATATTCCGGCAGGTCGATCACGCGCGGCGCGATGCGCATCTGGTCGCTCAGCTGTTGCAGCGAGCGTGCCCGCTCAGGCGGGAAGATCTGCTCCAGCGTCTTGCCGATCACTTGGCCGGCGCGGTAGCCGGTGACTTCCTCGGCCGCCTTGTTCCAGACGATCATCTCGCCGGGGCGGTCGGGCGGCAGGTTCTTGACGTAGATCAGGGTCGGCAGGTAATGGATCAGCGACTGCAGGAAGTTGTTGCTGTGGCGGCTTTCGGTCTCGATCCGCTTGCGGCCGGTGATGTCGCGGCTGGTGACAGCGACGCCGTCGTCGAGCGGAATCCATTGATGCTGCCACCATTGCACGGTGCCGTCGGCAGCCTCGATTTCGGCTTCTCCTTCCAGTAGCCGGTGCGAGGCGGCCACCTCCACGCATTTTTCGAAAAAGCCGTCGCTGCCTGGGAAGGGGGGCAGTTGCCGCAGGCTGCGGCCGGACAGCAGCTGCGCCAGCGGCAGCCCGAACAGCTGCGCCGCCCGGCGGTTGGCGGTGACGAAGGCGAAATCGATGATCGCGCCGCTGCCATCGCGCAGCGCCTTCAGGACGTAGAAGGCGTCCAGTCCGCCTTCGACCACCGCATGGTAGATGTCTTGTGCCTCACGCGCGGCGCGCATGCTGTTTTGCAGGCGCCGGCTCTGTCGCAGCAGCAGCGCGATGAAGGCCAGGATCGCGGCACTGGTGCCGCTGGCCCACCACAGGTAGAGGCTGCGCTGGCGCGCATAGCCGGCATAGGCCTCCGCCTCGGCCAAGCCGACCACCGCGATCAGCGGCAAGCCCGGCAGCGGGCGGTAGGCGACGATGCGC
>JBATWJ010000429.1:0-8133 GCA_049672545.1 Burkholderiaceae bacterium | reverse complement strand
GAGCTGCAGAGCATGCTGCTGCAATTCGTCGGCGGTATCGCCAAGATCCGGCTGGCGGCGTCCGAAGACCGCGCCTTCGCGCGCTGGGCGGTGCGTTTCGCCGCCGCCGAACGGCTGCGCGTCGCCGCCAACGGCTTCGACAGCCTGCAGGCGGCGCTGAACGCCCTGTTCGGCCTGGCCGCGCTGTTTTTCTTCTTTCTTGTGCTCGGCAATTTCGGCGTTGGCGTCGCCGACGATGCGCTGGCGGTCGGCGCCTTCGCCGCCTTTCTGGCCGCCTTTCACAACTTCCACGGCGGCGTCGCGCAAATGACGCATACGCTGACCCGATTGGTCGCGGTGCAGCCGCTGCTGGAACGGGCAATGCCAATCCTGCGCACGACGCCCGAAATCCGCGAAGGCAAGGAAGATCCGGGCCCGCTGTCGGGCGCGCTGGAAATCGCGCACCTGTCGTTTAGCTACGAGCGCGGCGGCCCGCCGGTGCTGGACGATGTTTCGCTCTCCGCCCGGCCGGGCGAATTCATCGCGCTGGTCGGCGCCTCCGGCAGCGGCAAGTCGACGCTGCTGCGGCTGCTGCTCGGCTTCGAGACGCCGGACGCCGGCGGCATCCTGTTCGACGGCAAGGACGTGCGCGACCTCGATCTGTCGGCGGTCCGGCGCCAGATGGGTGTGGTGCTGCAAGACGGCAAGCCGCTGCCCGGGTCGCTGTTCGACAATATCGTCGGCGTTTCCGGCGGCAGCATGGACGACGCCTGGGACGCCGCGCGCCGGGTCGGGCTGGCGGCCGACATCGAGCGCATGCCGATGGGCATGCACACGGTGATTGCCGAAGGCGGCGGCACGCTTTCAGCCGGCCAGTTGCAGCGGCTGATGATCGCGCGCGCCATCGTCGGCCGGCCGCGCCTCCTGCTCCTCGACGAAGCCACCAGCGCGCTCGACAACCGCACGCAGGCGACGGTCACCGAAAGCCTGGAGCGGCTGTCGGTGACGCGCGTGGTGGTGGCGCACCGGCTGTCGACCGTCGCCAACGCCCACCGCATCTTCGTGCTGGAACGTGGCCGCGTGGTGGAAAGCGGCGGCTTCGACGAATTGATGCGCGCCGGCGGCCATTTCGCCCGCCTGGCGGCGGCGCAGACCGTTTGACGACGGCGCGGCGCCTCGGTGCTTTCCATTTCCGCACCGGCAATCCGGTCGGCAAAAAAAAAGCCCGCTAACCTTGCGGCTTGCGGGCTGAATCCAATCCTTAGGAGGGAGTTGGAGGAGACAGGTGCTACTATATTGCAGCGCGTCATGAATGTCTGCTTTCCTTTTCATATGCCTGATATAGCGCACGGCAATAACCTGGAAAAGAGGCGGACTGCGCAAAAAACGCGCTGACAACTGTGACCCATCTTTTTCCTGGTTTCATTCCAAAGCGGGCAAGAGGTTTCCCTCATCAACGTGGCGGTCATCGCATCGGGCGAAAAATCCTAAGCAAAAAAAAAGCCCGCGAACCTTGCGGCTTGCGGGCTAAATCCAATTCTTTAGGAGGAAATTGGAGGAGACAGGTGCCACTATATTGCATTGCATCACCACTGTCTGCTTTCATGTTGAAATGTCAGATATAAATATATCGAATGACGCGGCGCGAAGAGCACAATTTGCATTGGATGTGTCGGCTGATTTTCATATACTCCCAATGGCTATACTGCAATCCGCGCGAGAAACAAGAGAAATTTATCTATACTCCCTTATACCCCGTTCGCTTAGTTATTGAATAGTCTCGTCACGTCCATCAATCGGCCCCGCCGTGTCAGAAGCGCCTGTTCGCCTTGCCGATCTCCCGGTGGATGCTGCGCATGATTTCCTCGGCCCGCGCCGGGTCGCGATAGGATGAGGCGGCGTCTGCCTTGTCCTGTTTCTGCGCCCGCGTCTGCTTCTCTTCACCTTGCTCATCGTCGTTTTCCGGTAGAGGATCGAGCGGCAGCGGCTTGCCGGCGCAGCTGGCGCCGCGCAGCGGCAGCGTGCCGTTGGCAAAATACGCGCCGACCTGCGGGTCGACGCAGCCGTCGCCATACGGGAACACGCCATGCGAGTATTCATTCTCGACCACGATCATGCTGGCGTTCGGCAACGCATCCCGGCTGGCTTGCGCGCCCTCGATCGGCGTCGCCGCGTCGTAGCGGCTTTGCAGTATCAACAACGGGCCGGCCTTGGCCGCAGCCGCCAGCGACGGCCGGGCCGCCACCGGACCTCCCCAGTACAGACAAGGGTTCTTGGTGGCAGCGCCGCCGGCCACCGGATAGCGCGCCGCGTAGTCGTTGCCGATGTCGATCCAGTATTCTTCGTTGCCGCGCGTCGCGGTGTCGTTGCAGACCACGCTCAGATAGACCGCGTCCGTCGGACCGAGCGCGACAGTTTGCGGTTGCATTGGTGGATTGAAATAGTTTTTGGCCAGCGCGACCGCCCGCTTGCGCACGTCGGCATTGGTCTCGTCGCCGCTGAAGCGGTGGGTTGCGATCGCGGTCTTGATCTCGCTTTCTGAAGCGTTGGGCGCGGCCGTCAGCAAGGTTTGCAAGCCCTGTGCCGCGCTCAACAGGAGCAGGTTGGAAGCGGCGCTCTCTGCCCGGTTGAAATTCAGAGTGTCGAGCACCTGGCCGCGCAACTGGGCCGACAAGGCCGATAGTGCCGCGCGCACGCCGGCCGCATCGTTGCCCAGGCCGAAGCGATCCGGGTGCAGCGCCGCGTGCGGCGCCAGCATCTCGTCGAACACGCGTTGCCGCCCCATTTCGGTCAGCAGCGCGGCGTCGTCGAAGCTGCCGGCGACGTTCATACTGCTGTCGAGCAGCATGCGGCCGACCCGCTCCGGGAACAGGCTGGCGTACCAGGCACCGAGCCAGGTGCCGTAGGAATAGCCGATGTAATTGAGCTTGTCGTCGCCCAGCACTGCACGCATCAGGTCCATGTCGCGCGCGGTGGCATCGGTATGGATGTATTCGGCCAACGCCTCTTTCCGGCAGGCTTGCGCTTCCAGCCGCGCGTTGTGCTGCAGGCGCCGCAGGTTTTCCGGGCTGCGGTCGATGCTGAAATTGTTGACGTCCTCCAGCTGTTCGTCGGAGCTGCAGGTCAGCTGCGTGCTGGCGCCCAATCCGCGCGGCGAGAAGCCGATCAGGTCGTAACGCTCCGACAGATCCTTGAGCGTCTTGCCGCTTGGATTGGCCGGGTTCGCACCGGACCACAGCGCGCCGAACTTCGGCGCCAGGCCCAGGCCATCTCCGCCGGGACCACCCGGATTGAACAGGATCAGGCCGGCGCGCCGCTGCGGCTGTTCGGCGCTGACCCGCAACAGCGCCACCTTCAGCTCTTCCTGCGCCGGGTTGGCGTAGTCGCGCGGCGCGCGCATCAGCGCGCAGCGCGCGCGGTCGCCCAACTGCTCCAGGTATGGCACCACGTTATTGTCCAAGACGGCCGGATCACATACTTGCCAATCCAGCTTTTGCTGCTTGAAGGATGCCAGCGGGTCGACCGGCGGTGGTGAACTGCCGCCGCAGGCGGCCAGGATGGCGGACAGCAGCGCGGCAGTCAACCGGCCGGGATAGCGCAGAAAAGGAATGTGGTGGGTCATCGTCTGAAAATTTGTCGATACGGTGAAAAAATCCCGGCTAAGCCGGGCCGCTCCTATACTCCCATTACAGGCACTTTATACCGCGCATGCAGCGGTTGAAATTTATGCATACTCCAACGATACGCCAATCTGCAGGGACGCAAGTGGGCTAATCCGGATAGCTGCCGCCGACCATCGCGTCCGCCGGCGCGGAATCCGGCGCCGGGCCGCGCCGCGGTTCGACCGTCAGCCGGTCCAGCGCCAGCCACAGTTCCTGCACACGGCGCAGGCAGGCTTGCAGTTCGCTGTCGGAAGTGGCCGGCTGCGGCGGGAGCGGCAACGAAGACAGGTCGGTTGGCATCGCGGAGGCCTTTCGAATGGAGGGCGGATGGAGTGACAAGGCGGCGGCGGTCACTCTGGCGCTTGGATCTAGGCGGCGGATGCCGCGCAACAGGGTTTGGCAAGCGGGCCGCCAGCGGCGCACCTGCCCAGAAACACGCCGATTGTAGCAATGCCGACCGGCAACGAAACCGCCATGACCGACGGAAAAGCACCGCAGTCCGCCGAACCGTCGGCCGCGCATTCAGAACGCCCGGCCCGCCCGTAGCACAGCGCCGAGGAAGTCGAACGGCGCGGAGCGGGCCAGCGGCGCCTGCGCGCCGCCCGCCACTGCGTCCAGCTGCGCGTCGCACAGCATGCGCGGCGCGGTGGATTCCACCACCGCCTGCAGCCAGGCGGTCAGGGTCGACGGCTGCACTTCGATGCCTTGCAGCGACGCCGCCGGCGTCAGGATGCCGACCACTTCGCCGACTTCGCCGGCGCCGCGGATGCGGGCCTGCAGCGCCGCGTCGTGCTCGACCAGTTGCCGCAAGGCGTCCAGGGTATCGGCGGAAAGTTGCATCAGAGGCCCTTTTGGAAATGCGATAGAGAAACTTGCCGGTATTCTAGGCTGCGCCGGCGGTGCGCGGAATGGCTCGAACGAGCCATGCGCGATGGTCGGGCCAGGTTCACATACTCCATACTATGAAACCATACTCCGCATATGAAACGCGAAGATTTTGCATATACTCCCATGCTCCGATATCTGGCACGCGCCGGCCGTGCCAGCTTCCTCGGCGCGCGGCAGTCCAGGGCCAGTCCGTCGGGCCCGGGATCATGGCGCGCCAGGAAGAATGGCTGGATGCACTTGTCCTGGCGGTACAGCAGAAGGCAACCGGCCGGTTCGCCGTCGCGGACGGCGCGGCTGGACGCCTAGCAATAGGCTTCCAGCGTGCCGGCAGTTGGAAATAGAACATGAAGCGCAGGTCCGACTTGTCGATCCCCATGCCGAACGCGTTGGTGGCGACCATCACGCGCGTTTCGGCTGCTGGCTGTGGCTGCATCTCTTGGTCGATATGCGGCCTCCATCACTGCCGCCTGGCCGGGGGCGCAGTCGCGTCAGGCCAACCGCGTCATGCCGGGTCTTCTGGATTTCCCGGCGACGGCGCTGGCGCGCGAAGCTGGGAATTCCGGCCATAAAAAACGGCAACGCATCCGGTATCGTCCCATGGACAAACCGATGGCGTTGCCGTTCCTGCTACCGCGAGCAGGACTGGTCTGCCACAGCGCGGTCCAGCCTGCGGCCCGCGGCGGCGGCCGTCAGAAGCGGTCTCCGGACGGGCGGGTGATGTCGTGGATCGAACGCATGATCTGCTGCGCCTTGGCCGGATCGCGGTAGGTGCTGGCGATGGCCTTGCTGGCCGCCGCGCCGCCTACTTCCGCTTCTCCAGGCAGCGGCTTGCCGGCGCAGGTCAGCTTCCGCGCAGGCATCTTGCCGTTCGCCAGGTACTCGAGCACGCTGCTGTCGGCACAGGTATCGCCGTACGGATACAGCGCATGCGTGTAATCGTCCTCGATCAGCACCATGCTGGCATTCGGCAGCGCCGCCAGCGTCGCCTCGGCCCCTTCGATCGGCGTTGCGGTATCGAAGCGGCTTTGCAGCAGCAGGATCGGATTGCTCTTGCCGGCATTGGTCAGCGACGGGCGCTTGACCGGCGCGTTGCCCCAGTGCAGGCAGGGGTTGCTGGTCGAGCCGCCCCCCAGCAGCGGGTACTTGGCCACCGTCTGGTTGCCGACTTCGACCCAGTACTGCTCGTCGCCCTGTGTGGCGGTGTCGTTGCAAATTACGGCTTGATAGACCGCCGCGGACGGCTCGAGCAAGGCGGAGCGCGGTTGCGCCGGCATGAACAGCGCGTTGTTTATCCCCTGGGCGGCGCTTCTGGCCTGATCATTGTCGGCAGCAGTTGGTGAAAACGGGTATTGGGCGATGGCGGCGTCCAGTTCGGCAAAGCCGGCATCCGGCATTTGGACGCGCAACTGATGCAGGCCGACCGCACCCATCATCGCCCAGACGCCACGCTCGACCTGGTACTGCTTGTAGAACGGCATCAGGCGCACCATCAGCGCCTTGATTTCCGGCGCCAACGGCTGGATCGCGGCGGCCACCTGTTCCGGCGTGGTTCCGAGGTTGAAGCGCTGCGGGTGGCGCGCCGCATAGGACACCAGAATCTGGTCGATCAGGCGCTGCCGGCCCATCTGCATGCCGATCATCGCGTCGTCGAAGGTCGCGGTGGCGTCCATGCTGCTATCCAGCAGCATGCGACCGACGCGCTCGGGGAACAGACTGGCATACCAGGCGCCGAGCCAGGTACCGTACGAATAACCGATGTAGTTGACGCGCTCGTCGCCGAGGATCGTGCGCAGCAAATCCATGTCGCGCGCGGTGGCATCGGTATTGATATGCGGCGTCAGCGGATTCTTGCCGCAGGTCTTGGCGGTCAGCCGCGCATTGTGCTGCGCGGCCGCGATATTGGCCGGGCTGCGATCGAATGTCAGACTGTTTTCGTTCACCATCTGCTCGTTCGACAGGCAGACGAGCGTAGTGCTGGCACCCATGCCACGCGGCGAAAACCCGATCAGGTCGTAGTGCGTTTCGAGTTCTTTCATCAGCTTGCCGTTCGGCGATTCGGGAATGGCCTCCCGCCACAGCATTGCGGTCCTCGGCGCCAGTTCCAGGCCGTCCTCACCCGGTCCGCCGGGGTTGAACAGGATCGCGCCGCTGCGCTTGGCCGGGTCGGTGCCGGCCACCTTCAGCAAGGCCACCTTCAATTCACCCTTCTGCGGCTCGGCATAATCCAGCGGTGCGCGCATCAGTGCGCACTTGGCGCGCTCGCCCAATTCCTCGAAGTAGGTGACGTCGCGCCCGAGGATGGTGCTGTCGCAGCTTTGCCAGTCGAGTTTCTGTTCCTTGAAGGAAGCCAGCGGATCGGGCGGCGGCGAACTGCCGCCGCCGCAGGCGCTCAGGACGGCCGCAGCCAGCGTGATCGCGGCCAGGCGGGAACGGGACAGAGTGGTGATACGGAATGTCATGGCGTCGAATGCAGGTGAAAAAAGCAAAAAACCGGATGGCGATGCCGGGCACTCACATACTCCCGGAACACACGGCTCAAACCGGGCGTATTTACAAAAAAATTAATACATACTCCCATGGCACCGATGCGGGTAATGCAGAGGCTATAAGCTTTTCCGGCAACGGCAGGAACGGTAACGGCAGCCGCCCCGCTCTCTTGATGCTCAGGGACGATGCGCATTGCCGCAACGGCCGGAAAACCGGGCCGCCGCCGGCAGTCGCCGCGCGTGACGATTCTGTCCAATGTCGATTGGCAGGGAAATGGCTCGTCCGAGCCATAGCCAGCTATGGAGAAAAAACGTATCGCGCCATGGGCAAGGCGCGCGGCAGCCGTGACGGGAAAGGTGGATGCGCCGATGGCGGGTCAGCCGGCGCTGAGTTTTTGCAGCGCCTGCTCGCGGCTGTCGGTGACGTTCAGGATGGTCAGGAAGCCGCTGATGTCGAACACTTCGCGGATATGCGGGCGCATCCCGCACAGTACCAGCCGGCCGGCCGACTGCTTCAGCCGCTTGGCCACCACCAGCACCACGCGCAGCCCGGCGCTGGAGATGTAATCGAGCTGGGACAGGTCGAGCAGCAGCCGGTTTTTGCCGGCCAGCAGATGGCCGAGGATTTCGGTTTCGGTCTCGGCGGCATTGCCGCTGTTCAACTGGCCTTCGGGGCTGATCACCAGAATGTCGTCGATGTGTTCGTATTTGCTCGTCATGAAATCCTGCCCCGGGAAACGCGACCGGCAGGCAGTGCGGCGCCCATGCCGACGCAGAGCCGCAAAGCCATGCGGAGACGGATTTGCCTGCCGTCAAGGATGGCCATTCTAACATCGAAGGGAGTGGCGCCGACCGCCCGCAGCGGCGGCCAACACGGTGGAAAAATCGGGGTCGAGAAGCGCGTAGGGCGCGCAGCGCCTAGGCTGCCGGTGGCAGCGCCTTGCCGAAATACAGCCGGTTCTCGCCGTCGCAACGCACGTAGCGCACGCCATCCATCAGCGTGCGCAGGAAATGCACGCCGAGGCCGCCGACGGCGCGCGTGTCCAGATCCAGTCCGAGGTCGGGCGGCGGCGCCGACAGCGGATCGAAGGCGCGGCCGGCATCGCGCACCTCGGCTT
>JBATWJ010000428.1:0-2778 GCA_049672545.1 Burkholderiaceae bacterium | reverse complement strand
CAGCAGGTGGGTCTTGCCGGCGCCGGCTTCGCCCCACAGGTAGACGAAGCGCTCGCGCGGCGCCGCCGTAGGGTCGGCGAACTGCGCCAGCAGCGCCGCCAGCTCGCGGTTGCGGCCGGCGACGAAGTTGTCCAGCGTCTGCGGCGCGCCGGTGTCCAGTTCCAGCAGCAACTGTCTCATGGGCGGTTGTAGAAGGCGCTGCTGCGGTAGAGCAGGTGCATATGGCGCACCGCCACCGACAGGATGGCGGAAGCCGGCAGCGCCAGCAGCACGCCGACGAAGCCGAACAGCTGGCCGAACGCCAGCAGCGCGAAGATGACGATGATCGGATGCAGGCCGATCCGTTCGCCGACCAGATACGGCGTCAGGATGAAGCTCTCCAGCACCTGGCCGATCGAATACACCACCGCCACCGCGAGCAACCCGTACAGGCCGGTGAACTGCAGCAGCGCCGCCAACAGCGCCAGCGTCAGGCCGAGGCCGAAGCCGAGATACGGAATGAACGACAGAAAGCCGGTGATGATGCCGACCGGCAGCGCGATCTCGAAGCCGGCGATCGCCAGCGCGGTCGAATAGTAGATCGCCAGGATCAGCATCACCAGCAACTGGCCGCGCAGGTATTGCGCCAGCAGCGCGTCGGCTTCGCGCGCCAGGCTGCCGAGCCGCGCCACCCAGCCGCGCGGGATCGCATCCGCGATCCGTGCCAGCATCTGGTGCCAGTCGAGCAGCAGGTAGAACAGCACCATCGGGATCAGAAACAGCGTGCCGAGCCAGCCGATCACCGCGCTGCCGCCGGTCTTGGCCGACATCCACAGCGTGCCCAGCAGCGCCTCGTCGCCGCTGCCGGTCAGGCGCTCGGTCAGCATTTTTTTGATGCCGTCGACGTCGAGCGTGACGTCGATGCCGAGCGCCTGCAGGCGCGGCGACAGCGCTGCGTTCAGCTTGTCCAGAAGGCGCGGGATCTGCGCCTGCAGCGCCGGGATCTCCTTCTGCACGATCGGCACCACGATCAGCAGCAGCGCCAGGATCGCTGCGAACAGCAGCAGGATCATCGCCAGCACCGCCAGCGCGCGCGGCACGTGGAAGCGGCCGATGCGGCGGCGCGCGATCCAGTCGACGCCGGGATTCAGCGCATAGCCGAGGATGGCGGCGGCGATGAACGGCGTCAGGATCGGCGACAGCAGCACCAGGAGCGCCACCAGCGCCAGCCCGACCGCCAACCAGAGCCAGGCCTGCTTTTGTTCCGAAGCGAAGGAAAATGGCATGAAAAGGGATGGGTTGGAAAAATGCGGCCCGAAAACCGGGACGACCGACTAAAAAGCTTGAACGATCCGGTTTGATAGAATGCCGGGTTCAGCGCACCATGTTCGTATTATGTGCATGGTACGTAAAAATCAGACCGACATTCTACTGCCTCTGTTGCCTTCATCATGACCGCTCCCAATCCCGTTTCCCTTTCCTACCGTGACGCCGGCGTGGACATCGACGCCGGCGACGCCCTGGTCGAGGCGATCAAGCCGTTCGCCAAGCGCACCATGCGCGAGGGCGTGCTGGGCGGCATCGGCGGCTTCGGCGCGCTGTTCGAGCTCGGCAAAAAATTCAAGGAGCCGGTGCTGGTGTCCGGCACCGACGGCGTCGGTACCAAGCTGAAGCTGGCGTTCGAGCTGAAGCGCCACGCCACCGTCGGCATCGACCTGGTGGCGATGAGCGTCAACGACATCCTGGTGCAGGGCGCGGAACCGCTGTTTTTCCTCGACTACTTTGCCTGCGGCAAGCTGGACGTGGCCACCGCCACCGACGTCGTCAAGGGCATCGCGCAGGGTTGCGAACTGGCCGGCTGCGCGCTGATCGGCGGCGAAACCGCCGAGATGCCCGGCATGTACCCGGACGGCGAATACGACCTGGCCGGCTTCGCGGTCGGCGCGGTCGAGAAAGCCAACATCATCGACGGCAAGAAGATCGCGCCGGGTGACGTGGTGCTCGGCCTGGCGTCCTCGGGCGTGCATTCGAACGGCTATTCGCTGGTGCGCAAGATCCTGTCGGTGGCCAAGCCCGACCTCGACGCCGACTTCGACGGCCGCACGCTGGCCGACGCGCTGATGGCGCCGACCCGCATCTACGTCAAGCCCTTGCTGGCGCTGATGGCGGCGCTGGAAGTCAAGGGGCTGGTGCACATCACCGGCGGCGGCCTGCTGGAAAACATCCCGCGCGTGCTGCAGGATCACCTGATCGCCGAATTGCGGCGCGACGGCTGGACCATGCCGCCGCTGTTTGCATGGCTGCAGCAGCACGGCGGCGTGGCGGAGGCCGAAATGCATCGGGTGTTCAATTGCGGGATCGGGATGGTGGTGATCGTTGCGGCCGAGCAGGCCGATGCGGCGATGGCGCAACTGACGGCGGCGGGCGAGACGGTGTACCGGATCGGGGCGATCCGGGCGCGGGGGGAAGGGGAGGCGCAGACGGTGGTGGTTTGAGGGAGGATTCAATATACTCCCATTGATCGCTGTCTATGTCGGGCGTAGTTCCTAATAAATTTAGCCATACTCCCCTGATTCTGTTTTTCTTCTCCACCGTCGTTCCGGCGAAGGCCGGAACCCAGTGGCGTTCGTTGCTTACTGATGCCGCCGCTACTTCGTGGTGACTGGCCGGAGGTGGCCCGGCGGCCACTTACTTTCTTTGTCTCGCCAAAGAAAGTAAGCAAAGAAAAGCGACCGCAAGACGCTGGCCTTCGGCTTCCCGCTGCTGCGGCGCCAAAATCGGGAAATGAAACCAACTCGC
>JBATWJ010000427.1:0-6477 GCA_049672545.1 Burkholderiaceae bacterium | reverse complement strand
GCGCTCAGCGTGGCGCTGTAGGCCGTTTCTGCGGTGGCGGCCGGCAGGCTGGCCGGAGCCAGGGCCAGCGTCGGCGCGCCAATCACCAGGCTATAGGGGTGCGTGCCGCTGAAACCGTCCGCATCGCGCGCATGCAGCGTGAAGCTGACCGTCCCCGCCGCCCTCGGCGTCCCGCTCAAGACACCTCTCGCGGCATTCAGCGTCATCCCGGGCGGCAGGGCGCCCCCGCTGATGCTGTAGGTATACGGCATCACGCCGCCGCTGGCGCTGATGGTGGTCGCATAGTCGGCGCCCACGGTACCGGCCGGCAGGCTGGCCGGCTCCAGGCTGATTACCGGCGGCACAATATAGGTATATTTACTCGCCCCGCCGGTGGCGCTGGTGCCGCCAGCCGTCGTCACCGTGACGTCGACCGTGCCACTGCCAGCCGGGGCCATGGCCGTGATCGACGTCGGGCTGTTGAACACGTGGGAAGCGGCGTTGCTGGCGCCGAATTTGACTATCGCGTCGCCGGTGAAGCCGGTGCCGGTGATCATGACCGAGGTGCCGCCGGCCAACGGGCCACTGGTGGGGGAGAGCCCGCTCACCGTGGGCGGCGGGGCATAGGTGTATTGAGCCGACCCGCTGGTGCCGCTGGTACCGTTCGAGGTCGTCACCGTGACGTCGACCGTGCCACTGCCGGCGGGCGCGGTGGCCGTGATCTGGGTGGCGCTGTTGACCGTGAAGGAAGTGGCGTTGCTGACGCCGAACTTGACCGCCGTGGCGCCGGTGAAGTTGCTGCCGGTGATGACGACCGAGGTGCCGCCGGATTCCTTACCAGTGCTCGGGGACAACGCGGTCACCACGGGCGACGGGACATAGGTGTACTGAGTCGACGCGCCGGTGGCGCTGGTACCGCCCGTCGTCGTCACCGTGACGTCGACCGTGCCGCTGCCGGCGGGCGCGGTGGCCGTGATCTGGGTGGCGCTGTTGACCGTGAAGGAAGTGGCGTTGCTGGCGCCGAACTTGACCGCCCTGACGTTGGTGAAGTCAGTGCCGGTCAGCGTGACGCTGGTGCCGCCGGACGACGGGCCGCTGGTGGGGGACAGCCCGCTCACCGTGGGCGCCGGGGAATAGGTGTACCGAGTTGCCGCGTTGGGAACGCTGGTGCCGCCCGCCGTCGTCACCTTCACATCGACCGTGCCGCTGCCAGCGGGCGCGATGGCCGCGATCTGGGTGGCGTTATGGATCGTGTAGGAGATGGCGGGCGTGGTGCCGAACTCGACCGCCCAGGCGCCGGTGAAGTTGCTGCCCTCCAGGATGACGCGGTCGCCGCCGGCCTCAGCGCCAGCGGCCGGCAAGAGCATGCTCACCGTTGGCGGCAGGAGATAGTAGGTGTACCGAGTTGACGCGTTGGAAGTGCTGGTGCCACCCGGCGTCGTCACCGTGACGTCGATCGTGCCGTTGCCGCCGAAGGCGGGGGTGGTGGCCGTGATCTGGTTCGGGCTATCGACCCTGTAGTTAGTGGCGGGTGCGCCGCCGAAGTGGACCGCCGTGGCGCCGGTGAAGTTGCTGCCGCTGATGGTGACCACAGTGCCGCCGGGCGACGGGCCGCTGGTTGGGGACAGCCCGCTCACCGTTGGCGGCAGGGCATAGGTGTACTTGGTCGACGCGCTGGGGTCGCTGGTGCCGCCCGGCGTCGTCACCGTGACATCGACCGTGCCGCTGCCGGCGGGCGCGGTGGCATAGATAAACAACGCCCCAATGCTGAATTGAGTGGCCTCCACGCTGCCGAACCAGACCGCCGTGGCGTCCTTGATATTGCTGCCCATGATGGTGACCACGGTGCCGCCGGTCGTAGGGCCCTTGCTGGGTGAGAGACTTGTCACCGACGGCGGGGCTTGGGCATGCGCCGGATTCGCCCAGCTAAGAATCGCGGCAAACAGCAACAGGCAGGCAATGCAGCGGATCCACCACGCCAAAACGGCTGCCCTGGCCGCCTGCCGCCGGGAAAACGTTTCCAACACATCAACTGTCAAACTCATCGCTTGCGATGGCGCTGGACAGCCGAAATCCCGCCCGTGTAGACGTCGCGACATGGAATTCCTTTGGAAGATTATGAGGCAATCAAGACCGCTGGTTTCACGGTCCTAGCGGAGCAGTCCCGCGCTGTGGCACCAGGCTAGACGGCATGGCCGCCCTACTATTTCCCACGAGCAATATTCTATCACGACCGATAATTATTTAGCAACTTTGCTGAAAAATCGGTCTTTGCATGGCGTCCCTTGAGCAATGCGAATGGCAATGCGCGCCTGGGCCGCCCCCCATCGCCGCTGCCCCTGTTTCTCTCGTTTACCACCGCGCTGTTGTGCGAGCCTGCGGCGGCCGTCTAGCGCGAACGGATGGAGCGCGAGAAATGGCGGATACGCGAGAAATTTCTGAAAGACAGGGCGGTCGCGCGGCGGATGCCCGCGCCAATCTCGTCCATATCTCGCTGAGGTTCGGTACCCGCCATTTCGGCGGGCGCGGGCGCTGGCGCTGGCAACACACTGAAAGCACTGCATGCAAGCACGGTTGGCGCGCTGGGCAGTCGAACAAGTCTGTATCATTGCCCAATGTCAATTTTTCAGAGCCTGAAGTTCCGCATCGTCGCATTGGGCGTCTTGCTGGTCATGGCCGGCGTCGGCGTGCGCCTCTTGCTCGCCCTGCCTTTCGCCCAGGATTTGCTGCGCGACCAGGTGGCGGCCGAGCAATTATCGATTGCCTCCTATGTGGCGCGCGACATCGACCACAGCATCCTCGAACGCCGCGCCCTGCTGACCGAATTGGCGGCCACGCTGCCGCCGGCACTGCTGCCGCAGCCGCGCGAATTGGCAAACTGGCTGGCCGAGCGCCAGCGCCTGAATCCCTTGTTCAATAAAGGACTGACGGTGCTGCCGCCGGACGGCGTCGGCGCGCTGGCGGAACATCCGGTGGTGCCCGGACGCCAAAAACTGCGCTATGCGGATGCCGAGTGGTTCCAGGCCGCGCTGCACGCCAACGCGCCGGTGATGAGCAAACCGCAGCGCGGACGCGCCAGTGGCGATCCGGTCCTGATCATGGCGCTGCCGGTGCGCGACGCCGGCGGCCGCGTGGTGGCGGTGCTGACCGGGGTAGCCGCGCTCGATGCGCCCGGCTTTCTCGACCTGCAGAATATCCGACTGGGCGCCAGCGGCGGCTTCCTGGTGGTTTCGCCGGCCGACCAACTGTTCGTCGGCGCCAGCGACCCGGCCATGGTGTTGCGGCCGACGCCGCCGGTCGGCGTCAACCTGCTGCACGACCGCGCGATGGCCGGCCATCGCGGCAGCGGCACCACCATCAACGCCGACGGCGTCGAGGAGCTGTCGGCCATGGCGACGGTGCCCAGCACCGGCTGGTTTGTCGTCGCCCGCATCCCGACCGCGGAAGCGTTCCAGCCGATTGCCGCCATGCGCAGCTTCACCCTGCAGGCGACGCTGGTGATGGTGGCGGTGGTGATCGCGGCGCTGCTGTTGCTGTTGCCGCTCATGCTGCGGCCGCTGACCGAGGCGGCGCGCTCGATGCGCGAGATGGCGGACGGCAAGCGCGAGCTGGCGCCGCTGCCGATCGCGCGTCAGGACGAGGTCGGCGACCTGCTGCTCGGCTTCAATCATCTGGTGGCGCGGCTGAATGAAAAGGAAGAAGCGCTCAAGGCGAGCGAGGCGCGGCTGGGATTCATGGCGCATCACGACGCCCTCACCGGCCTGTGCAACCGCGCCATGCTGGAGGATCGCCTGCAGCAAGCCCTGGCGCAGGCCGAGCGCAGCGGTGCGCATTTTGCGCTGCTGTTTTGCGATCTCGACGATTTCAAGCCGATCAACGATCGCTTCGGACATGAAACCGGCGACGCCATCCTGCGCCAGGTGGCGGCGCGCCTGCTGGAAGGCCGCCGCCGTACCGATACCGTGGCCCGTTTTGGCGGCGACGAGTTCGTGCTCCTGCTGACCGATCTCGACGATGCGCGCGGCATGGCGGTCGCCATCGCCCAGCGATTGCTGGCGACGATCGGCGCCCCGTTCGAACTCGACGGCAAGGCCTTCACGCTCGGCGCCTCGATCGGCATCGCGCTGTACGACAACGCCAGCGCCGCCGGCATCTCCGCGTCGCAATTGATGTCGCAGGCCGACACCGCCATGTATCACGCCAAGCGGACCGGGCGGAACGGGTTTTGCCTGTTTGAGCAGACGCTGGAAACGGCAGCCGCTCAACCGGCATAAAAGGTGCATGCGGTCGGCGCAAGCCGCCGGCTTGCCGGCCCTGGTCGGCCCCAACGGCCAGTCAGGCCGATCGCGGCGCGGGTACCCGGCCGTATTCGGACATGACGGCCACCGGCTTCAGGCGATCCGGCGGACCGCCGGCATTGATCACGGCAGCCACGTCCCGGAAGTACTGGGCGCCGATATCGGGCGTCTGGATCACCAGCGCGCGAGCGGTTTGTGCGTGCGGATTGCTGAATTGATGCAGCGAGCCTTTCGGCGAGAACATCCCATCTCCCGGGCTCAGGTCGCGCGTGTTGCCGTCCACCGAATAGCGCAGCGTTCCTTCCAGCAGGTAGATGCATTCGTCGTTCTTCGAATGGCGATGCGGCGGCGGCACGTTCGAGCCGGGCGGCACGGTCAATTCGAACAGGCCCATGCCATCGCTGGCGGAACCGTCGATCAGATAGCGGATGCTCAATTGTCCAATCTTGATGGCGTCCTGCTGGCTCATGGCGACCTCCGACGGCGGGCGGGTAAAGGAAAAGAACCGGGAATTGGACACGACTGGCGCGGCTCTGGTTCATCGCGCAATGTCCGGCCGGAAGGGCGGCCAGGCATGCCGCCGTCAACGTCCGTGCCGCGGCGGGAAATACCGCCACACCGCCACCACGGCCAATCCGAACAGCGAGTAGCCCAGCGTGAAAACCCAGGAAGGCGCCTCGTAATACAGGACCCACTGCAACCAGTGCTCGATGAAGCCGCCCGCGTAAGTGGGCACTTGCGCCTTGGCGCGCAGCCACATTTCAACCGAAGTCAGCGGACAGATGGCGCCGAACCAGGCCTGTGCGACCACGACGGCAATCGCCGCCAGGTGCGCCAGCCTGAACCCGAAGCCGTTGACCCAGCGCCAGCCACACAGATTGCCGGCGATGATGCAGATCAAGCCGCCGACGACGAATCCGACCACGGCCACGTGCAGAACAAGCACCAGATCGGCGAGCAATTGGTATGGCATGGAATCGCGTATTCGGGATACCCGATGTTCACGTTGCGCCGTTGGTCGATACTTGCCGACCGGCTATCGGCTTGGCCAATTGGACGGCGTTGAGCGTGTCACGGAATTACAGGTGAATGAATCCGGGAACTTCGTTTGCATCGGCCTCGAATGCCGTAACCGCGGCCGGCGACAAGCACTGCTAGCGCGGCGGCTGCGACGGCGCCAGCCGTTGCGCGATGCTTCCGAACAGCAGGTCGGCGCTATTGCGGTCGGGGCTGGCCGGGCCCATGGTGCTGGTGACCGCGATGGCGATTTTCTGCGCCGGCAGATAGGCCATGACGCCGGCATAGCCGAAGAACATCGGGTTCTGCACCAGCCAGGCATTGCGCACCACCATACCCAGCCCGTAGTAGCCGCGCTCGGACATCGCCGGCATGCCGGGCGCGCTCGGCAGTTTGGCCGTGCGCGGTTCCAGCATCTGCGCGTAGGAGCGGGCCGACAGCAGGCTGCCGCTGCCGATCGCCTCCGCCGAGCGCCGGGCGTCGGCGATGCTGGTGGTCATGATGGCGCCTTCGGCCAGGGTCCAGGAAGGATTCCAGCCGGTCGATTCTTCATAGCTGCCGCGCTCGGAAGTAAAAGCGCGCAGCACCGGCGCCTGGATCGCCGGCGTCGATTCGCTGCGGGTATCGCGCAGTCCGAGCGGGTTCAGGATGCCGCTCTGGATCAAGTCGGCGACCGGCTTGCCGCCGGCCATGCTCAGCACGCGGCCGAGGATCACGTAGTTGGCATGGGAATATGCGAAGCAGGTGCCCGGCGCGCATTTCATCGGCTGATCGAGGCCGCCGGCGAGCAGTTCGTCCTGCGTCCACTGGCGATGGACGTCATCCATCAGCGGCAGAAAATTCACGTAGTCGGCATAGCCGGAGCTGTTGTTGGCCAGCATGGCGAGCGTGATGCGATCGGCCTGCGGCAGCTGCGGCAGCCACTTCGACAGCTTGTCGTCGATGCTCAGCAAGCCCTGATCCTGCAGTTGCAGCATCACCGTGGCCAGGTAGGCAATCGCGATCGCGCCGTTACGCCAGTGCATGTCGAAGGTGGCCGCCTGGCCGTCGCCGGATTCGCCCCAGGCCTGGCTCAGGACCGGCACCCCGCCGACGCTGATGTCGACGATGGCGGCGCGCAAGCCCTGCTCCCGCATGCCGTCGGCGACGATGGCGCGCAGCGCGGCGGCGGTCTGCGCGATGT
>JBATWJ010000426.1:0-2158 GCA_049672545.1 Burkholderiaceae bacterium | reverse complement strand
GCGCTGGAACTCGCCACCAGCCGGCCGTCGGCGTCGAGCAGGAAAACCACGCCATGCTCGCTGATCTTCAGGCGCTGCAGCGCTGCCGTCAGCGCCGCCAGCGGCAGATCGGTGGCGACCACCCCGGCGAGCTGGCGGTCGGCGCGGTACACCGCCCGCGCCAGCGTGAGGGTCGAGCGCGCGTTGCTGAAATCGTGGTAAACCGGCGACCATACCGGCTTCGCCTGCGGCTGCGCTGCGGCGGCCCGGTACCACGGACGCTGGCGCGGATCGTAATCGTCGCTGCGCAGCTTGCGCTCGCGGTCGCCGGGAGCGTCGATCAGGTACACGCGACGCTGCAACTCGCCCGGCTGGCGCAGATAGAGTTCGATGCGATCCGGCACGGTGCGGTCGATGCCGATAAAGCTGCCGTCGGCACCACCGAAATAGACCGCCCGCCCCGACGCCTCCGGCTGGCCGCTGACCGACAGGCTCCAGAACTGGTCTTCCAGCGTCGCCGGGCTGGCGACGAACGGCGGCGCGCTGCCGTGCGGCTCCGGCGCCAACGCTTCGAGCACGGTGCGGGCTTCAACCAGGTGATTGCCGGTCACGCCGCCGACCCGGCCCACCATGTCCAGCAATACCCGCTGCATCAGCGCGCCGACCGCCTCCGCGGTCGCCTGGAACGACACCCAGCCGATCGCCAGCGCAACGATCGCCACCATCGAGACGAACGGAAGAACCAGCTGCCGCCGCAACGAAGACTTGATCATGCCTCTCCCCGATTCAGATCGATCGGACCCTCAGGACAGCGTTGCATTGGCACCGCGCCAGCAGCGCTTTTTGTGACCGCGTCGCACAGCCGGCATGGCGTGGCAGGATGGCCGGCGCCGCTCGCACCGGCCCGGACGAATTGGTTCTAGCGCAGGCCGAGCCAGAGGCCAGCCGGCACGAAGGCCAGCGCCAGCAGATTCCCCAGCAGCACGATTGACGCCACCTTGTCCGGCTCCTGCTGATATTGCTCCGCAACCATAAAGCAGAACACCGCAGGCGGCAATGCCGCGAACAGATACATCTGACCACGCTGCGCCGGCGCCAGATTCATCCACTGGTCCAGCAGCGCGGCAATCGCGATCCCCGCCAGCGGGCAGACCAGCGCGCCGACCAAGCCGATGTGCCAGCTCTTCAGACTGACGTCGCGCATGCGTACGCCGAGTGAAAACAGCATGATCGGAATACAGGCTTCGCCGAGCATCTTCAAGGCCTGGAACAACGGCCCCGGCAAGGCCAGCCGCAGCAGCGCGAACAGCACGCCGGCAATCATCGCCAGCATCATCGGGCTGGCCAGAAAGCGGAAGGCCGAACCGGACGCGCGCTGGCGGCCGGCCTCGATGATCTTGATACCGATCGTGAAGTACACCAGGTTGGAGGCCATGAACAAGGCCACCGCCGGCGCCAGCCCGTTGGCGCCGAATGCCAGCACGGCCAGCGGCAAGCCCATGTTGCCGCAGTTGTTGTACATCATTGGCGGCACGAAGCTCTTGACGTCGTAGCCGAACAGGCGCGCCACCGGCCATGCCAGCACGCCGGAACCGATCGAAATCAGTATCCCGGCCAGGAGCAGCGAGGCGTTTTGCCCGAGGTCGAAATCCTTTCCGGCCAGCGCCGAAAACACCAGCAAAGGGCACAGTATGTCGGTGCTGATGCGGTTGACCGCCGTCATGTCGGCCTTGGCCGCGCCTCCGCGCAGACGGGCGTAGACGAAGCCGAGCGCGATGATGATGAAGACCGGAAGAATGATGCCGAGAATGCGCTCAAATACGTCCATTGAATCTGTCTGCCGAAGTTGTACTGGTGAAGTAAAGACGACGAAGCGGAAGCGATGGAAACCGAGCCCGCCAAATCTACGAAGGGAAGAACGGCGTTCCTGTCGCGCCAAACCGCCTATTTTCCCTCAATCAAGAAAAAAGAGCAGGACAACCTTGGTTCCGATTCTCGATCTGGCTATGTTTTTACGCCTGGGCTGGATGTGAGTGTGCGCTACCAGCATTATTCGAATGGCGGGTATGCAGAGCCGAATGACGGGGTGAATATGGTGGTGGTGCGGCTGCGGTATGGGTTTTAGCGGAAGCGGGGGTAGGTGGCAGGCGGGCCGTATGCCGCCGGTACGGCGCAGCAA
>JBATWJ010000425.1:0-1549 GCA_049672545.1 Burkholderiaceae bacterium | reverse complement strand
GTGCGCACCACCAGCGTGGTGGCTGCCCACAGCACGCCGCCGGCCAGCGCCAGCGCATCGCCGGCCAGCATGCGCCAGGAGACATCGCCCTGCGTGAACCCTTCGACAAACGCCAGCGCAATGCCGGCGAACGCCAGCAGCACGCCGGCCCACTGGCGGGCGTCGATGCGCTCGTCCGGCAGCCGCCAATGCAGCACCAGCACCAGGAAGATCGGCGCCGTATACAGGAACACCGACACGTGCGACGCCGTGGTGTACAAGAGCGCCAGTGCCACGCATAAAAATTCCGCCGCGAACAGCAGGCCGGCCACCACGCCCGGCCACAGGCTGCCGTCGGAAAACCACACGCGCTGGCCGCGCACCGCCATCAGCACCGCCACCATCAGCGCCGCCAAGCCGGAGCGCAGGCCGATCTGCAGCACCGGATGGACCGCCGGCGCCGCCGCCTTCACCGCCACCTGCTGCAAGCCCCAGCACAGGCACAGGATCAGCATGGTGCCGACGGCCAGGCCATCGAGCGCTTTGCGGGAGGAATTCATCGGCGGATCTTTCTGGCGCCGGCGGCGGGCGCCACCGGGAAAATGCTGGAGGAAAACGGAGCGGCCATTGTAGCGTCTGCGGCGAAAACGCGCCGCGCCGCGCCGCTCGCTAGCCGTACCGGGATGGCGGGAGTATGCCGGAAAAACGACCTATTTCGGAAGCGTTGCGCGCGGCTTCAAAAATACCCCGCGTAGTATAAGCAGGGCTACGGTGGCCCGAAGCGGCCCTCGGCCGCCATTTGCCGGATCAGCGCAATGGTATCGATGTCGGCTTCCTGGTAGGCCGAGCGGCGGAAGTCGTCGAACATCGCCTGCGCCTCTCCTTCCACGCTGGCACCGGCGTCGTTGTCGTCCTCGTAGGCGAAGCGCACGTACAGCATGCCGGGCTGCGGCTCCTCGATCGTCATGTCGAGGCGCGAGGCGGAAATGTCTTCCTGCGCCGGCACCCGGTACTGCACCTGTCGCTGCGGCAGGAAGCGCACGCGGTCGCGGATTACCGTGCTGCCGTAGCGCAGCGCGCGCTGCATCGATTCGCCGTCGTGGTCGCCGATCGTGCATTCGTCCAGGTGCGGCATGAACAGCTGCGGCGACTCGGCGCGCAGCATCAGGCCGCGCCACAGTTGTTCACGCGTCAGCGGTACCAGCAGCGGATTCAAGGGATCGTTGATCTCGATCAGATGGGTGAATTTCATCGGTCGGCAGGGGTTTTTCGAAGGAAGAAAAGGGCCGGTACGGCGCAAGGCTTCATTAGACACCATATCTGCGCCGCATTTCCGCCACCGCCGGCCTTGCGCTGCGCCGGCCGCCGTCCTACGCTGGTCTGGCGTACCGCCAGCCGGCGGCGCCTTCTTTTTCCCGTGCGCATGGATCTCCTCGATCCCCGTCTATTCGACGCCGCCATCGTCGGCGCCGGGCCGGCCGGCGCCCATCTGGCGGCGCTGCTGGCGCGGCGCGGCTGCGCGGTCGCGCTGGTCGACAAGAGCCGCTTTCCGCGCGACAAGGTGTGCGGC
>JBATWJ010000424.1:0-4511 GCA_049672545.1 Burkholderiaceae bacterium | reverse complement strand
CCAGTACGCGATGGCCGCGCGCCGCCAGCAGACGCGCATGGCGGCCGCCACCGCAGGCTAGGTCCAGCACTTCGCCGGCTGGGATCAGCGCGGCGAAGCGCGCCACCCACGGCGACGGCTGGCCGTTGCCATGCGCATGGTGCATCAGCTGCCCAGGCCCATCGCTTCGCGCACGTCGCGCATGGTTTCCTGCGCCAGCTTGCGCGCATGGTCGCAGCCGTCGGCGACGATCGCCCGCACCAGCGACGGATCGTCCAGGTATTGCTGGGCGCGTTCGTGCATCGGCTCCTGTTCGCGGATGATGGCATCGATCACCGGCTGCTTGCATTCGAGGCAGCCGATGCCGGCAGTGGTGCAGCCCTGCCAGACCCAGTCCTGGGTCGGCTTGTCGGAATACACCAGGTGGAATTGCCATACCGGACATTTTTCCGGGTTGCCGGGATCGGTACGGCGCACGCGCGCCGGATCGGTCTGCATCGTGCGCACCTTCTTGGTCACCGATTCCTTGTCTTCGCGCAGCGCGATCGCGTTGCCGTAGCTCTTCGACATCTTCTGGCCGTCCAGCCCGGGCAGGCGCGAGGCTTCCGTCAAGAGCGCTTGCGGTTCGGTCAGGATCAGTTTGCGGCTGCCTTCCAAATAGCCGAACAGTCGCTCGCGGTCGATCATCGACAGGTTCTGCGCGTCGTCCAGCATCGCCTTGGCTTGCGCCAGCGCGTCGTCCTTGCCCTGCTCCTGGTACTCCGTGCGCAGCTCCAGGTACAGCTTGCCGCGCTTGCTGCCGAGCTTCTTGACGGCGTCGCGCGCCTTTTGCTCGAAATCCTTTTCGCGGCCATACAGGTGGTTGAAGCGGCGCGCGATCTCGCGCGTCATCTCGATGTGCGGAATCTGGTCTTCGCCGACCGGCACGTGGCTGGCGCGGTAGATCAGCACGTCGGCCGCCATCAGCAGCGGATAGCCGAGGAAGCCGTAGGTGGTCAGGTCCTTGTGCGCCAGCTTTTCGATCTGGTCCTTGTAGGTCGGCACCCGCTCCAGCCAGCCGAGCGGCGTGCTCATCGACAGCAGCAGATGCAGTTCCGCATGCTCCAGCACGTGCGACTGCACGAACAGCGTCGCCTGCGACGGATCGACGCCGGCCGCCAGCCAGTCGATCAGCATGTCCCAGGTGCTGGCCTCGATCTGGCCAGGATCGTCGTAGTTGGTGGTCAGCGCGTGCCAGTCGGCGACGAAGAACAGGCACGGCACCTCGGACTGCAGCTTGACCCAGTTCTTCAGGGCGCCATGGAAATGGCCAAGATGCAGCGCGCCAGTGGGGCGCATGCCGGAAACGACACGGTCTGGGTACATGTTGGAAACTCAGCTGAGGAGGAATTTCAGAGGAAAGATCAGGACCTGCAACAGGCCGTTGGCGACCGTCATCACCGGGATCATCCAGTATTGCAGGACCTTCAGGAACACCAGCGCCAGCACGATGAAGAAGCCGTACGGCTCCAGCTGCGCGAACTTGTACGCATACTGGTGCGGCAGGATGCTGGTCAGGATGCGGCCGCCGTCCAGCGGCGGCACCGGAAACAGGTTGAAGGCGAAGATCACCAGGTTGGTCAAGACGCCCGCCTGCGCCATGCGCAGGAAGAAATCCTCGCCGATACCGAGCGCCAGCAGCAAAAGCGCCAGCACCATCCACATCAGCGCCATCACCAGGTTGGCGGCCGGACCGGCCAGTGCCACCCAGGCCATCTGCTTCTTCGGGTTGCGCAGGCGACCGAATTCGACCGGCACCGGCTTCGCATAGCCGAACAGGAACGGGCTGCCGACCGCGAACAGCACGATCGGGATCAACAGGGTGCCGACCGGATCGATATGGCGTATCGGGTTCAGGCTCATCCGCCCTTGCAGGTACGCGGTGGAATCGCCGAAATACTTGGCCGCGTAGGCGTGTGCCGCTTCGTGCAACGTGATCGCGAACAGGATCGGCAGCGCGTAGACCGCAAAGGTCTGGATCATTTCATTCATGAATGGAATTTTATCAGAGGGGTGGATGGCGCCGGCCGCCGGCAGCTGGCCGGCAGCGCCGCCAGCCAGCCGCAGGAAAATTGGAAAATATCAAAAATCAAGGGAGTATAGGAAAAAATACTGCCTTTTCCGCAGAAAAGAAGCGCAACTTTGAAAATACAGTACGTAGTATTTATGAAGACCGGTTCCGCCTAGAGGCCAAAGGTGGCCGGGTCGCCGCGGCCGGCGCGGATCAGGACCGGATCGGGCCCGGTCAAGTCGATCACGGTGGTCGGCAGCAGGCCGCAGGCGCCGCTGTCGATGATCAGGTCGACCTGATTGCCGAGCCGCTCGCGGACCTCGTCCGGCTCGGTCAGCGCATCTTCCTCGCCCGGCATGATCAGCGTGATGCCGATCAGCGGCTGCCCGAGTTCCTGCAGCAGCTGGTGCGCGACCCGGTGCTGCGGTACGCGCAGGCCGATGGTCTTGCGCGACGGATGCGACAGGCGGCGCGGCACTTCGCGGGTCGCCTCCAGGATGATGGTGTAGGTGCCAGGCATGGCCGCCTTCAGCATCCGGTACTGGCGGTTGTCGATGCGCGCGTACTGCGCCACTTCCGACAGATCGCGGCACAGCAGGCTCAGGTGGTGCTTGTCGTCGATGCCGCGGATGCGGCGCAGGCGCTCGACCGCTTCCTTGTTGTCGAGCTGGCACGCCAGCGCGTAGCAGGAATCGGTCGGCAGCGCGATCACGCCGCCGCCGTTGACGATCTGCACCGCCTGCTTCAGCAGGCGCGGCTGCGGATTGTCGGGATGGATCTGGAAGAACTGGCTCATGGCGCTCGACGGGTCAGGCGCGGCGCGGGCGCCGCCGCGCGGTTCGGGAACGGCGCTCGTGGTACGCCCGGCGCCGCTGCGGACTCGATTACGACTGCGCCGGCGCGCCGCGCAGCGCGGCGATGCGCGCCTCGATCGGCGGATGGCTTGAGAACAGGCTCATGAAGCCCGGCTTGTCGTTGATGCCGAGCGCCGCCAGCGATTCCGGCATTTCCGGCGCCGCCACCCCGCCCAGCCGCGCCAGCGCGCGCACCATCGGCTGCGGCGAACCGAGCAGCTTGGCGGAACCGGCGTCGGCGCGGAATTCGCGATGGCGCGAGAACCAGGCGACGATCATCGAGGCGGCGATGCCGAACACGATCTGCGACACCAGCACCGTCACCGTGTAGCCGATGCCGGGGCTGTCGTTGTCGCCCTTCGACAGCGCGCGGTCGACCGCGTAGCCGACCACGCGCGACAGGAACACCACGAAGGTGTTCACCACACCCTGGATCAGTGTCATCGTCACCATGTCGCCGTTGGCGACGTGCGCCACCTCGTGGCCGAGCACCGCCTCGACCTCTTCGCGCGTCATGCTTTCCAGCAGGCCGGTGGAGACCGCGACCAGCGCCGAATTCTTGAAGGCGCCGGTGGCGAAGGCATTCGCTTCGCCTTCGTAGATCGCCACTTCCGGCATCGCGATGCCGGCGCGTTGCGCCAGCTTGCCGACGGTGTCGACCAGCCACAGCTCGGTGGAAGACGACGGCGCGTCGATCACGCGCGCGCCGGTCGACCACTTCGCCATCGGCTTGGAGATCAGCAGCGAGATGATGGAACCGGTGAAGCCGACCACCAGGGAAAACACCAGCAGCATCGGCAGGTTCAGCCCCGTTCCGCTCAGGAAGCGATCGACGCCCAGGAGCGACAGCACGATGCTCATGACGGCCAGCACCGCGATATTGGTCGCAAGGAACAGGAAAATACGTTTCATTCAGAAGGCTCCTAGCAGGAAGTGATCTGGAGAATAAAGGAAGTACAAATATTAAAGGAAGTCAGCGAAATTGCAGCCGATTTGAGGTTGACTGGACGAAATTTCAAGAGGAAGACGCACCGAACGCGGTGCCAGGGCAGAAACGCCCCCGGGACGAGCAACCCGAAAGCGCGACTCAGAACACCCAGTCGTGCCAGACCGGCGTCACGTTGCCCGGCAGCGGCGGCAGGCGGCCGAGATCGACGTGCGATTCGCCGGGCCCGTGGAAATCCGAGCCGCGCGAAGCCAGAAAACCGTGGCGGACGGCGATGCGAGCGTATTCGTCGTACTGGTCCGGGGTATGGCTGCCGGTAGTGACTTCGATCGCGGTGCCGCCCAGTTGCTTGAATTCGTCGAACAGCGCATCCTGCGCCAGCGGGCTGAAGCGATAGCGGCCCGGATGGGCGATCACGGCGATGCCGCCGGCGCCGCGGATCCAGCCGACCGCCTGCGCCAGCGTGGCCCAGCGGTGCGGCACGTAGCCGGGCTTGCCTTCGGTCAGGTAGTGGCGGAACACGTCGCCGACGTCACGGCCGGCGCCGCGCTCGACCAGATAGCGTGCGAAATGCGTGCGCGAGATCAGCAGCGGATTGCCGACGTACCGCAGCGCCCCTTCGAAGGCGCCGGGAATCCCCGCCTCGGCCAGCTGGCGGGCAATTTCGCGCCCGCGTTCGGCG
>JBATWJ010000423.1:0-1998 GCA_049672545.1 Burkholderiaceae bacterium | reverse complement strand
GGGCGGCGCGCGCTGGCCGCGCG
This sequence comes from Burkholderiaceae bacterium, assembly GCA_049672545.1. GTDB lineage: Bacteria > Pseudomonadota > Gammaproteobacteria > Burkholderiales > Burkholderiaceae_D > DATJCV01. The sequence goes on along the minus strand of JBATWJ010000423.1, from coordinate 1,975 downwards.
CCCCATCGGCGTATCGATCAACCCCGGCGACACGACGTTGGCGCGGATGCCCTTCGCCTGCCCTTCCAGCGCGGCGGCCCGGCACAGCGCGGGCAGCGCGGCCTTCGATGCTTCATAGGCCGGCTGCCGGCTCAAAGGCAGTTTCGACGCCAGCGAGGAAATGAACACCAGCGCCCCGCCGTCGCTCATGCTGGCCATCGCGTGCTTGGCGATGAACATGTGCGCTTTCAGGTTCAGCGCCATCACTTCGTCCCATGAAGACTCGGTCTGGTTGTGCAGGCCGAGCCCGTTGCTGATGCCGATATTGATGACGACCCCGTCCAGGCCGCCCAGCTCGGCGAGCGCGGTGCCGATCATGTTGCGTACCTGGTCCTCGACGGTGGCATCGCATTCGATGAAATGCGCGCGGCCGCCATCCGCGACGATGCGCTCGGCGGTCGCGCGGCCGGAGGCGGCATCGCGGTCGGCGCACGCGACCGCCGCCCCTTCGCGCGCGCACAACAGGCTGATCGCCCGTCCGTTGCCCACCGGTTCCTGCTGTTCCGACGCGCGCTGGCCCGCGCCGACCACCAGAATCCTGCGGCCATCAAGCCGGCCTCGACCTGGCGCCGTACCGAGTGCGGATGCGAACAATTGTGCCTGCGCTTGCTGCTGTTGATTCATGTCTGTCTCCTGAAGTGAATGCCCGGAGCACGTTGCTGCCGGATCGTCAAAGAAGTTGGAATTTCAATGCAGTTTCATGCGGTATGATCCAGGCGGAGACTGCCCATGAAACGAAAAAAAACTGCTGCGATGCCCAAAAAAATATCGGTGAGAGAGGTTGCGGCCGCGGCCGGCGTTTCCATCGGCAGCGTGTCGCGCGTGCTGAACGGCAACGGCTATGTCAGCGCCGATCTGTCGGCGCGCGTACTGCAGGCGGTCGACGAGCTCGGCTATTGCCCGAACGCGAACGCGCGCGGCCTGCGCATGGGCAGCAGCAGGACGATCGGCTGCCTGGTCCCCGACATCTCGAACCCGCTGTACGCGTCCTACGTGGCAGCGGCCGAGGCGCGGCTGCTGGAGGACGGCTACATGCTGCTGCTCGGCAGCACACGCGGCCTGCTTACCCGCGAGCGGGAGCTGATCCGGCTGTTCGAAAGCCGCGGCATGGATGGCATCATCGCCACCACCGTCAACGAGGAAAAGGCCGAATCCGGCGAGACCTTCGCGCAGTGCCGGATCCCGGTCGTCATCGTCGACCGCGACATGGGCTCCAAGTACGACATGGTTTCCTTCGATCATCGCAACGGTGTGCGCCACGCGGTCGCATATCTGTTTTCGCTGGGTCATGAACGTATCGTGCTGCTGACGCCAGGCACCGAAATCCGGCCCGGCCGCGAACGCATCGTCGGCTACAAGGAAGCCTACGCGGCCGCCGGCAGGAAAGCCGACCCCCGCTTCATCGTCGGTGTCAATCCACGCCTGACATCCTCGTACGACGACATGAAGCTGCTGCTGTCGCAGCCGAATCCGCCGACCGCGGTCATCGGCCTCGGCACGCATGTGCTGTCCGATGCCGCGCGCGCGATCTACGAACGCGGCTTGACGATTCCGCAAGGCTTTTCGATGATCGCGATCGGCACCGCCGACTCGGTCGGCTTCGCCAACCCGCCGCTGACCATGCTGCGGCTGGATATCGACGCCCACGCGCGCTCCGCCGTCGAACTGCTGCTGGAGCGGATTCGCCTCGGTCCGCAATCGCCGAGACGCCACATCACCAAGGCCATCGATCTGACGATTGCCGGCTCCTGCGCGCCCTGCAAGTCAGCGAAGCTGTAACCCGGTCACCCCGCCGTCGGCCACGATCACCTGGGCGTTGATGAACGAGGATTCGTGCGACAGCAGGAACAGCGCCGCATAGGCGACCTCCCACGATGTGCCCTCGCGCCCGAACGGCAGACGCTGCGCGTTGCGCGCCGGTCGCGCGCGCGCGGCC
>JBATWJ010000422.1:0-2754 GCA_049672545.1 Burkholderiaceae bacterium | reverse complement strand
GAGCTGCTGGGCGCGCCGGCGCTGCCGCGCGGCGAGGCGGAAAACCTGTTCGTGGCCGGACTGTTTTCGCTGCTCGACCGCCTGCTCGGCATCCCGATGCAGGAAGTGCTGCAAAAGATGCAATTTTCCGATGCGATGGCGCAGGCGCTCTTGACGCGCGACGGCGTCTACGGGCCCTATCTGGCGCTGGCGGAAGCCTGCGAACTGAACGGCGCGCTGGCCGGCTCGCTGGCGGCGTCGCTGCAGATCGACGCCGAGGAAGTCAACCAGTCGCACCTGGCGGCGCTGGCGTGGTCGCATAATCTGTCTCTATAGCGCCACAATATACTGCTCGGAGTAATTTTCAAACCGCAATGGCTGCGCCCGGAATAAGACTATTTCCAGGCATACTCCCGGTTTTTGGTTTTCTGCCATCTTTCTGCCGGCTGGGGTCGTGACCGAACCCGACCGTGGCTCGGTATCCGGCGCCGTTCCGCCTCCGCCGCCGCTCCAATCCTGAAAAGACGCCCATTTCCACTGCTGTTCCGCCGATGGCGCGCAGCCCGCTTCGCCAATAATCGATCCCAATGGGCTCATGGCGTCGTAGGGAACGCCGGCAGTCGTGACAGGAGTTGAAGGTGGCAGAAGAGAGCGATCTCGAAAAGACGGAACCAGCGTCCCCCCGGCGCCTCGAGCAGGCGCGCGAGGAGGGCGACGTTCCGCGTTCGCGCGAACTGGCCACCTGCACCATGCTTCTGGCCGCAGGCGGCGGCCTGTGGGTGTTCGGCAGCGGGCTGGTGCGCAGCCTGAACCAGACGCTGACAGCCGGGCTCGGCTTTGAGCGCACCCATGCTTACGATCCGAGCGCGCTGTTCACGCAGATCGGCGCCCATGCGCTCGACGTGCTGCTGGCCTTCGCGCCGATCGCCGTCCTGCTGGTGATCGTGGCGCTGGCATCGCCGCTGCTGATCGGCGGCTGGCTGTTTTCGGCCAAGGCGCTGCAGCCGAAGTTCGGCAAGCTGAATCCGCTGAAGGGCCTGTCCAACATGGTGTCGGTGAACGCCGCGGTCGAGCTGGGCAAGGCGGTCGCCAAGACGCTCCTGGTCGGCGCCGTCGCCTGGCTGGTGATCCGCCATCAGATCGACGCCATGCTCGGGCTCGGCGTCGAAAACGCGGACGAGGGCATCGCGCATCTGGCGCGGCTGCTGCTGACCGGCTTCATCGCGATCGTCTGTGCGCTGGTGCTGATCGCCGGCATCGACGCGCCGTTCCAGATGTGGCGCTACGCCAACAAGCTGAAGATGACGCGCCAGGAAGTGCGGCAGGAGTCGAAGGAATCCGAGGGCGATCCGCAGATCAAGGCCAGGATCCGCGCCCAGCAGCGCGAGATGGCGCGCCGCCGCATGATGGCCGACGTACCGACCGCCGACGTCGTCGTCACCAACCCGACCCACTACGCGGTGGCGCTGAAATACGCCGACGGCAGCATGCGCGCGCCGAAGGTGGTGGCCAAGGGCGCCGACGAAGTGGCGGCGAAGATCCGCGAGCTGGCCGCCGAGCACAACGTGCCGCTGCTGGAAGCGCCGCCGCTGGCGCGTGCGCTGCATCGGCATACCGAAATCGGCGACCAAATCCCGGAGGCGCTGTACACGGCGGTGGCGGAAGTGCTGGCCTACGTGTTCCAGCTGCGTGCCTACAAGAAGCAGGGCGGCAAGCCGCCGCACGAGCCGGCCGACCTCGATGTGCCGCCCGAGCTGGACCCGGCCAACGCGCCGGCTGAACCGGGAGCGGCGGCATGAACAGTCTGCGTCTGCCAACCTGGCTGACCGGCCAGGGATCGCGCGCGCTGGCGGCGCCGATCCTGATCGTCATGATGCTGTCGATGATGGTGCTGCCGCTGCCGGCGTTTGCGCTCGACATCTTCTTCAGCTTCAATATCGCGCTGTCGATCATCGTGCTGCTGACCAGCCTGTACACGGTCAAGCCGCTCGACTTCATGGTGTTCCCGACCGTGCTGCTGGTGTCGACCATGCTGCGACTGTCGCTCAACGTCGCCTCCACCCGCGTGGTGTTGACCGAAGGGCATACCGGTCCGGACGCCGCCGGCAAGGTGATCGAAGCCTTCGGCCACTTCCTGATCGGCGGCAACTACACGGTCGGCATCGTGGTGTTCGTGATCCTGACCATCATCAACTTCACCGTCGTCACCAAGGGCGCCGGGCGTATCGCCGAGGTCGGCGCGCGCTTCGCGTTGGACGCGATGCCGGGCAAGCAGATGGCGATCGACGCCGACCTCAACGCCGGCCTGATCGGCGAGCAGGAAGCGCGCCGCCGCCGTCAGGAAGTCGGCCAGGAAGCCGAGTTCTACGGCGCCATGGACGGCGCCTCCAAGTACGTGCGCGGCGACGCCATCGCCGGCATCATCATCACCGTAGTCAACATCGTCGGCGGGCTGGTGGTCGGCATGATCCAGCACGACCTGGCCTTCGACGCCGCGCTGAAGAACTACACGCTGCTGGCGATCGGCGACGGCCTGGTGGCGCAGATCCCGTCGCTGATCATTTCCACCGCGGCCGGCGTGGTGGTGTCGCGCGTCGCCAGCGAGCAGGACATCGGCGGCCAGCTGGTCGGCCAGCTGCTGGCCAAGCCGCAGGTGCTGTACATCACCGCCGCCATCGTCGGCGGCATGGGCATCATCCCCGGCATGCCGCACGTCGCCTTCCTGCTGCTGGCGGCGGTGCTGGCCGGCGGCGCCTGGGTGCTGACGCAGCGCAG